>JAXDHW010000321.1:0-3167 GCA_034664365.1 Thermoleophilaceae bacterium | reverse complement strand
GGGCGGCCGCTCTCGATGGCGCTCCACCACGTCAACGGCGACGGGCGCGACAACCGGCTCGAGAATCTCAGGCTGCTCTGCCCCAACTGCCACAGCCAGACCGAGAACTTCGCCGGAAAGGGGGTGGTCCGCCCGATCAAGCCGGCCGCGTGAGAGGTTCCCCGGGCCGGCACCACAACCATCTACAGTCGCAGTGCGTACACCGCTCTGCACTCGTATGTCGGCCGCGATCCTCAAGACACTCCGCGCGCCCGAGGGCGAGGACGGTATGCGGACCCTCTACCGGACGCATGCGTCCGAGCTGTTCGGGTTCGCCGTCAACGCCCTGGGTGATCGCCAACTCGCCGAAGAGGTCGTCCAGGACGTCTTCACGCGGGTCTGGCGGCACGCGGACAGCTTCGACCCCTCGCGGGCGAGCTTCCGCACGTGGCTCTACGGGATCGCGCGCAACGCGATCATCGACGTCAAGCGGAGGGGCGCCGTCCGGCCCTCGGTCGCGACCGCGCCCGCCGACCTCGACGAGACGCCCGGGGACGACGCGCTCGAGCAGGCGCTGCTCGCGTGGCAGGTCACCGCGGCACTGGAGCGGCTCACGACCGAGCACCGCCAGGTCATCCGGCTCGCGCACTTCCAGGGCATGCGGCTGCGCGAGATCGCCGAGCTCACCGGCGTCCCGCTCGGCACGGTGAAGAGCCGCGTCTCATACGCGCTCCGCAACATGCGGCTCGCGCTCGAGGAGATGGGAGTCGAGCCATGAGCCGCGGACACGCGCTCGCCTGCGCCGAGTGCCGGGAGCTTCTCGGCGGCTACGTCCTCGACGCGCTCGAGCCCGACGAGACCGAGGCGGTCGGCGGGCACATCGCCGCCTGCCCCGAGTGCGCGCACGAGCACGCGCTGCTCGCCCCGGTGCCGTCCCTGCTCGACGCTGCCGGTTCGGCCGACGCCGTCACGGCGCAGCCGCCCGCGGCCCTCGAGGAGGTCGTGCTCGACCACTTCGCCCGCGAGCGCCCGCGCGCAGAGGCCGCCCCTGCCGCGCCGCGCGAGAGCCGCCTGCGCGGCTGGCTCTCGCACCCGCTGCCCGTGGCCGCGGCGGCGGCCGCGGCGGGCGTCCTGGTCACGCTCGCCGTCAGCGGAGCACTCGGCGGGTCCGATTCCGGCGCGCGCCACGCCTACGACGCCTCGCTGCACGGCTCGGCCGCGGCGCCCGGCGCCCGCGCCTACGCGCGGCTCACCACTCAGCCCACCGGCACCCGCGTCGACCTCAGCGTGCGTGGCATGCAGCCGACCCCCGGCACCGTCTACGAGCTCTGGTGCGTCGACCATGACGGCACACGAGTGAGCGCCGGGACCTTCCGGGTCGACGGGACGGGCCGCGCCAGCGTGCGGCTCGCCACCGCCGCCCGCCTCGGCGAGTACGACCGCCTCACGGTCGAGCGCCTCGCCGCCGGGGAGCCCGGCCGGCGGGTCATGGCCGGCGCGATCGAGTACTGAGCCCGCCGCGCCGGCCGGCCGCGTCTCTCTACTGGACGGTCAGCGTGCCCTTCATCCCGCGCTTCGCGTGGTTCTCGTAGTTGCAGTAGAAGGTGTACCTGCCCGGCTTGAGCGTGGCGGTGAGCGTCGCGGTCTTGCCCGGCTTCACAACGGGGCCGTCCTGGTCGACGCCGTTGCCCTTGACGGCTATCCCATGCTCCTTGCCGGTGGACTTCGGATTGGTCATGACGAACGTGACGGCGCCCGCCTTGCCCGTCAGCTTGCTCGGCTTGAAGTAGAGCCCGCCGTCCTCGTCGGCCTCGAGCTTCAGCGTCTGCGCCGGCGCGGCGCTCTGGCTCTGCCCGGCCGCGGGCGTCGAGCTCGACTTCTTGTCGTTGCTGCCGCAGCCGCCGACCAGCAGTGCGAGTGCGCCGACCGCGATCGCGGGAACTTCCCACCGCGCGTGCGAGAACATGAAGCTCCTCTCTTGGGGACCCTTCCACGTCGTCCTACGCAGCGCATGCACGCCGGGTTCGGAGCCGGGCCGCCTGAACCGCCCCGCCCGGTGGTGCGTAGGACGCTTCGCTAGGTTGACCGCGCGAACCCGATTGAGGAGCACGACGTGAACCCGAGACTCGCCTTCCTTCCCATCGCCGCAAGCTGCGCTGCCCTCGTGGTCGCCGGCTGCGGCAGCAGCAGCAACAGCTCGGACACGAGCGGTGGAAGCCAGAGCACGACCACCCAGGCAGCGCCCCCGACCTCCACGACCACCCAGCCGGCCACGGGCGGCGCCGGCGCCGGCGGGTCGCTCAAGCTCTCCGCCGATCCGAGCGGGCAGCTCAAGTTCGACAAGAGCTCCCTCGCCGCCAAGGCCGGCAAGGTCACGCTCATGATGGACAACCCGTCGTCGGTGCCGCACGCGATCGCCGTCGAGGGCAACGGCGTCGACCAGAACGGCAGCACCGTCCAGCAGGGCGGCGTCTCCAAGGTCACGGTCGACCTGAAGCCCGGCAAGTACCTGTTCTACTGCCCGGTCGACGGGCACAAGGACGCCGGCATGAAGGGCACCCTGACCGTCAAGTGATCGCCCTCGCGCAGCGGCCGCTCCGGCTCGCCGCGGCGGCCGCGGCGCTCGGCCTCGTCGTCGCGGGCTGCGGTGAGAGCCGCAAGGCGTCGAGCTCGACGAACACGGCCCCGGCGCAGTCGACCACGCCCAAGTCTGCGGCGCCCGGCGTGGCGGTCACGGAGCGCGAGTTCTCGCTCTCGCCCGCCGACCTCGAGGTACCGAAGGCCGGCACGATCAGGATCTCGATCCGCAACGCCGGCGGCGTCGAGCACGCGCTCGAGGTCGAGGGCCCGCACGGCGAGTCGCGGGCCGGCCCGATCGCACCCGGCGGCAGCGCCACCCTGCAGGTCGTGCTCGACAAGCCCGGCCGCTACGAGTGGTACTGCCCGATCGATGGCCACAGGGCCAAGGGGATGCGCGGCACCATCGTCGTGGCGGGCGGCGGCGCGGCGAAGGCCAAGGACGACAAGGGCGGCAAGCGGAAGCACCGGAAGAGCGGGGGCACGTCCGGCTCCGGCAACTCCGGCACGGGCAACGGCTCAGGCGGCAGCTCGGGCGGCTCCGACGGCTCGTCCGGCGGCGTTGCCCCGCCGTCCGGCAACTCCCCGAGCGACGGCAGCTACTACAAGGG
>JAXDHW010000306.1:0-2749 GCA_034664365.1 Thermoleophilaceae bacterium | reverse complement strand
TCGGGCGGCCCCAGCCGGCGCAGGATCTCGGCGTGGCTGCGGAGCAGCCCGGCCACCAGCAGGATCAGGAGCACGAGCAGCAGTGTCTCGACTGCGACGAGCGCGGTCACGTTCGCTACGCGCCCCCGGCGCCGGGCAGCTGCTCGGGACGGTCGAGGCAGCCCGCCTCGTGGCTGCATGTGGTGTCGTCGACCTTGTAGGTGCTGTTGCAGTTGAAGTGCGGGATCCGCGACGGGTTCTCGCAGACGATCAGGCGGCAGGCGACCTCGGTGGTCCCCTGCACCTGCGTGTTGCACTGGCCGTAGCGGAAGTGGTTGCAGTCCACGCGCCGGTTGCTGCAGCTGCCGTTCGCGCACTGGCAGCCGCCGGGGAAGCTGTCGCCCGGGATCCGGTTGCAGTCGACGATGTAGCGCACGCCCTGCGCGTCGCACAGGCCGCTGCCGCGGTACGCAGTGCACTTCCACCACCCGGCGATGTAGGTGTGGCGCGGGCAGGTGTTGTGGCCCTTGTTGATCTCGCAGCAGAAGGCCGTGTAGCCGTCCGTGCAGAGGCCGCCGGAACAGCCGGCCGGCGAGATCGCGGCCCACGCCGTGCCCGGCCGCAGGAGGTAGCGGAGCGGCGCGACCGTGAGCGCCGAGGCCACGAGCGCCGCGCGCGAGAGCACCCCGCGGCGGGATGTCTTGCGCTCGAGGAGGCTCGCCGCGCCGTTGGTGAGCCGCTCGGTCACCTGCGGGTCGCTCCCGCGTAGGCGCGCCAGGCGAGCGGCAGCACGGTGTACGCGAGGTAGAGCGCGTAGACAGCCGCGACGACGCCGGCCGCGACCGCGGCGCCGGCGAGCGGTGTGTCGGCGACCAGCGACGCGAGCGCGCGCGGCGGCTCGACCACCGCCGCGCAGGCGATCGCCGCGCACATCAGGTCGAGCAGCACGTGCCCCGGGCCGAGCGTGCCCGCGTCGTCCTGCCCGAAGCAGCCGCAGTCCGCCTGGCCGCCGCCCGCCACCACGAGGCGCGCCGTGTAGGCGGCGAATGCCGCGAACGCCGCGGCGAGCAGCGCCGCCACGAGCCGTCCGGGCGCGACGAGCGCCACCGCCCCGAGCGCGAGCTCGAGCGCACCGACCGCCCGCGCACCGCGGCCCCCCAGCGCCGGTCCCGGTGCGGGATACGCCTCGGCGCCCCGGGCGGGCGAACGCAGCTTGAGCACGCCGGCGAGCGCGAGCAGCCCGGCGACCGTTGCGAAGAGCGGAGCGAGCGTGTGGCCCACGCGCCCGGAGTATGCAGGATGGGCGGGCGGCCCGGAGCAGTGTTCCTACGCGCCGCGCCGGCCCACTCGCGGAGCCCACCAGTTGGCCCGGCCGAGTAGCCGCATGAACGACGGCACGAGGAGCATGCGGACGAGAGTCGCGTCCAGCACCACGCCGAGCGCCACGCCGAACACGAGCTGCTTGACCAGGAAGATCCCCGACGTGACGAGCGCCAGCAGCGCCACCGCCAGCAGCAGCGCCGCGCGCGTGATCACCGGCCCCGTGCGCTCCATCCCCAGTGCCACCGCGTCCTCGTCGGGGCGCCCGGCGCGGTGCTCCTCCGCGATCCGCGACAGGAGCAGGATCGAGTAGTCAGTCGCAAGCCCGAGCGCGATCGCGACGACGACGACGGTCGAGCTGAGGTCGAGTGCGGACGGCCCGTCGTAGCCCAGGAGGTCGCGGATCCCGAGTGCGCCGTCCTGGAACACGAGCACCATCAGTCCGACCACCGCCGCGAGGCTGATCCCGTTGAAGACGATCGTCTTGAGCGGCAGGACGAGGGAGCGCGTGAGCACCAGCAGCACGAGCAGCGTCGCGAGCGCGGCGATGGCGACCGCGAGCCATGCGTGGTCCGCCACCGAGCGCTTGAGGTCGACGAACTCCGGCGTGGTGCCGCCGACCTCGACGTCGAGCGGAAGCGCGCGCACCTCGCGAACCAGCGTCTGGGTTGCCTCCGAGAACGGCGGCGCGCGCGGGACGAGTTGAACGAGGAACGTGCCGCGGGCGACGCCCTCGAGCGGGCCCACGCGCGCGACGCCGGGGGCCGCCAGCAGCGTCCTGCGGAGCTGGAACGCGTCCGTCGGCAGCGGGCCCTGTCCGGGGCGCGAGTGGAGCACTACGTTGATCGGATAGTTCAGGTGCGGCACGAACTCGCGATCGATTGCGTCATCCACGCGGCGGGACTCGAGACTCGTGGGGACCGCGTTCTTGTCCGCGAACGTCGGCCGCAGGTCGAGCGCCTGTGCGGCGGCGGCCAGCACGAGAGCGATGCTCACCTGCGCGACCGCGAGGTGGTGCCGCATGACCCAGTGCGCCCAGCGGTACCAGCGTGTGGCGCCCGCGGATGTGGGTGCCGCGCCGGCGCTCCGCGGCCCCGTCCGCCGGAGCAGCGGCGGCACGATCCCCAGGGCGGCGAGCGCGCACAGCGGCGGCACGAGGACCCCCGCGATCCCCATCGAGGAGATGAACGACTGCGGGAAGACCAGCAGAGCGGCGCTCGCTCCACTGACAGCGACGGCGCTGAACGCAACGGTCCGGCCCGCGCTCGCGGTCGTCGCGCTCACGGCGTCGGGCCCCGGTCCCCGGACGGCGGCCTCCTCCCGGTATCGCGACACGAGCAGCAGCCCGTAGTCGACGGCCAGCCCGAGCCCCAGGAACACGGCCAGGTTGAGCGCGAACACCGACATGTCCAGCACCTGCGCGAGCAGTCGCAGGCCGGCGAAGGTGGCC
>JAXDHW010000271.1:0-7614 GCA_034664365.1 Thermoleophilaceae bacterium | reverse complement strand
GACCCGGGCCGCGGGTCCGTCGTGTCGATCCTCGTCGACCGCGGCACGCTCAGGGTGAGCGACGCCGTCGTGGCGGGCGCCACCTGGGGCCGCGTGCGCGCGATGAACAACCACCGCGGCGAGCGGGTCGAGGAGGCCATGCCGGGCGAGCCGGTCGAGGCGCTCGGGTTCAACGGCGTGCCCGAGGCCGGCGAGCGCGTGCGCGTCGTGGACAAC
Source organism: Thermoleophilaceae bacterium (assembly GCA_034664365.1). GTDB lineage: Bacteria > Actinomycetota > Thermoleophilia > Solirubrobacterales > Thermoleophilaceae > AC-37. Next base: position 7,398 of record JAXDHW010000271.1, on the reverse strand, counting down.
GAGCGCAAGGCGCGCCAGGAGGCCGGCGACCGCGCAACCCGTCTGAAGACCGAGGCGCTCGCGCGCCGTCAGGGCGTCCGGATCTCGCTCGAGGACGTCTTCGCCCGCGCGCAGAAGGGCGACCTCCAGGAGCTCGCGCTGATCGTGAAGGCCGACGTCGCCGGCTCGCTCGAGGCGCTCGCCGACGAGATCGCCAAGCTGCCGCAGCAGGAGATCCAGGTCAACGTGATCCGCGACGGCGTCGGCGGCATCACCGAGTCGGACGTGATGCTCGCGGCCGCCTCCGACGCCGTGATCATCGGCTTCAACGTCCGCCCGGTGGGGGACGCGCGCGCCGTGGCCGAGCGCGAGGGCGTCGAAGTCCGCACCTACTCGGTGATCTACAACATCGTCGGCGAGCTGCGCTCGGCGATGGAGGGCATGCTCGTCCCCGAGGAGGTCGAGGACACCGTCGGCACGGCGGAGGTGCGCGCCACGTTCAAGGCCTCCCGCGTGGGCACCATCGCCGGCTGCTACGTCACCGACGGCACCATCCGGCGCGGGGCCGCCGTCCGCCTCGTGCGCGACGGCACCGTGGTGTACACGGGCCGGATCGGGTCGCTCCGGCGGTTCCAGGACGACGTCCGCGAGGTCCAATCGGGCTTCGAGTGCGGCGTGGTCCTCGAGAACTTCGCCGACGTGAAGGAGGGCGACGTCATCGAGGCGTTCGAGACCAGGCAGGTAGAACGCGAGCTCGAATGAGCTTCGTCTGCCTGGTCGAGATCCACCTCCACTTTCCAGACAACGGGAGCCTCAAGGGCAAGCGCAAGGAGATCGTGGGCCTGAAGGCTCGTCTCCACCAGCGCTTCGGGGCGGCCGTCTCGGAGACCGACCACCACGACCTCTGGCAGCGCGCCACGCTCACGGCCGCGCTCGTGGGACGGGACGCCGGGGTCGTGGACGACGCCGCGGTCAAGCTCGGGCGCTACGTGGAGTCGCAGTTCCCGGACGGAACACGGGTCGAGCGCGGGCTCGTCTCGGCCGAAGAGGTACTGGGCTAGACGTGGCCACTAGGATGCCCAACGCTCGGATGCGCCGGGTCAACAAGGCGGTCAGGGAGGTCGTCTCGGCCCACATCGTCGAGGACCTGAAGGACCCGCGCATCAAGTTCGTGACGGTGACAGGGGTGGAGACGAGTGCTGACCTACGCAGCGCGCGGGTGTTCGTGAGCGTCCTCGGCGACGAGGCCGAGCGCGACGACGCGTTCGTGGGGCTGACATCGGCGAGCGGCTTCCTCCAGCAGCGGGTCGGGGAGCAGCTGCGCATGAAGCGCACGCCCACGCTCACCTTCGTGCACGACGACTCGATCGACACCGGGATGCGGATCAACGAGCTCTTGTCGAAGGTCGCGCCGGCCGAGGACGAGAGCGCGTGAGCGTCGCCACCGAGTCCGAGCAGGTCCTGGACGAGCTCCGCGCCGCCGACAAGCTCTTCCTCACGACCCACGAGAACCCCGACGGCGACGCCCTCGGGTCGCTCCGCGCCATGCAGATCGTGCTGGAGGCGCTCGGCAAGGACTCCGTGATGTTCATGGCGCGCGACGAGTTCCCCCTCCCGCGCGAGTACCGCCACATGCCGTTCGACGACGTCCTCGCCGACCCGCCGCCCGACATGGCGGAGCGGCTGGTGGTGTTCCTCGACTGCGGGAACATGGACCGGATGCCGGTGGACTTCATCCAGGAGTCCGGCTGCCGGATCGTGAACATCGACCACCACCACGACAACACGCGCTTCGGCGACGTGAACCTCGTGAAGGGCGACGCCTCGTGCACCGCCGAGATCGTCTACGAGCTGGCCCGGGAGCTCGGCACCGAGATCACCAAGCCGCTGGCGGAGGCGCTCTACATCGGCCTCGTGACCGACACGGGCAAGTTCATGTTCGAGAACACCACTCCGGCGGCGCACCAGATGGCGGCTGAGCTGATCGCCCACGGCGTCGAGCCGCAGGTGATCCACCAGCGCCTCTACGAGGGCCTGCCGTTCAGCCGGATAAAGCTGCTCGCCCGGGCTCTGGGGAAGGTCCAGCGCTTCGACGGCGGCGCGCTCACGCTCACGCACCTGACGCGCGACGACTTCGCCCACTCGGAGGCCGACGAGAGCGACTCCGAGGGAATCGTCGACCACATGCGCCAGGTCGAGGGGACGCTCGTGTCGTGCCTCGTCCGCGACCTGCTGTCGAACGACGGCCGCCGCAAGGTGAGCCTGCGCGCGACGGACGGGCGCGTGGACGTCTCCCAGATCGCCCGCGGCTTCGGCGGCGGCGGCCACCGCCAGGCGGCCGGCTTCACGACCGACGCCGAGCTGCCCGAGCTGATCGAGCGGGTGCGCAGCGAGGTTTCCGCCCAGCTCTGAACGGGATCCTGCTCCACGCAAAGCCGGCAGGCGTCACGTCGCACGACGTGGTCGCACAGGTAAGGCGCAACTTCGAGGGGAAGGTCGGCCACGCCGGCACGCTCGACCCGTTCGCCACCGGCCTCCTGCTGATCCTGGTCGGCCAGGCGACGCGCGCCCAGCGTTTCTTCATGCGACTGCCGAAGACCTATCGCGCCGTGGCGCGGCTCGGCTGGACCTCGGACACGGGGGACCCGGACGGCCGCCTCACTCATACTGGGCGCGTGCCAGCCACGCTCGCGATCCCGACCGGCGAGATCATGCAGCGGCCGCCCGCCTTCTCGGCCGTGAAGGTCGGCGGCGAGCGGCTCTACGAGCGCGCGCGCCGCGGCGACCCGGTCGAGGGCGAGGCGCGCCCGGTCACGGTCCACCGCTCGGAGCTCCTCTGGCACGAGGGCGAGCGCGCGTGCTTCGAGGTCGAGTGCTCCTCGGGCACCTACGTGCGCCAGCTCGTGGCCGACCTCGGCGACGCCTATTGCGAGGAGCTCGAGCGGACGGCGATCGGGGAGTTCCGGCTCGAGGACGCGGATCCCGAGCGGGTGGTCCCGCTCGAGGAGGCGCTGGCCTTCCTTCCCGGCTGCTCCGTCTCGGAGCCGGAGGCCGACGCCGTGTCCCACGGCCGGACGATCACCGGTGAGCTCGAGCCGGCCGACGCGGTTCGGCTGGTGCACGACGGCCGCCTCGTGGCGATCGCGCGGTCGGAGGGCGGCGTCCTCAAGCCCTATCTGGTGCTGGCGAAATGAAGGTCCTGCCGCTCGACCAGGTGAAGCCGCGCGAGGACCGCTCGCGCCACGTGGCGATCGGAACCTTCGACGGCGTCCACCTCGGCCACCGCGCGGTGATCGGCGGGGCCGACACCGTGCTCACGTTCGACCCGCACCCGCTCGCCGTGATCAGGCCCGACGCGATGCCCAAGCTGCTGATGCCGTTCGACATCAAGCGCGACGTGATCTCCGGGCTCGGAGTGGAGGAGCTCGCCGTGATCCACTTCGACCGGGAGTTCCAGGAGCTGTCGGCCGACCGCTTCGTGGAGGACGTGCTGGTCGGGCGGCTCGGGGCGTCGCAGGTCCGAGTGGGGGAGAACTTCCGCTTCGGCAAGGGCGCGAAGGGGGACACCGACTTCCTCCGCTCGCGGCCCGAGTTCGAGACCGAGGTGGTCCCGATGGTCGAGGTGGAGGGGGAGACGGTCTCCTCCACGCAGATCCGCGCGCTGGTGGCGGCCGGCGACGTGGAGCGTGCCGCGAGGTTCCTCGGCGCGCCGTTCATGCTCGAGGGCGAGGTGGTGCGCGGCGACGGGCGCGGCCGCGAGCTGGGCATGCCGACCGCCAATCTGGTGCCCGACCCGCGCTTCGCGGTGCCCGGCCACGGGGTCTACGCCGCCTGGGCGCACGGCCACCCGGCGGCGGTCAACGTGGGGGTGCGGCCGACCTTCGACTCCGGCCGCGGCCTGCTCGTGGAGTCGTACCTGATCGACTACTCCGACGACCTCTACGGGCAGACCCTGAGGGTGGCGTTCGTCAAGCGTCTGAGGGGCGAGCGGCGCTTCGACTCCGTCGACGCTCTGGTCGAGCAAATGCTCCGGGACGTGGAAGAGGTGCGTGCTACGGTTCGCCGCCGATGAGCCTGACCGTCGAGGCCAAGCGCGAGATCGTCCAGAAGTTCGGGAAGACCGAGTCCGACACGGGCTCGCCCGAGGTCCAGATCGCCCTGCTCACAGCGCGAATCAACCACCTCACCGAGCACCTGCGCGAGCACAAGGGCGACCACCATTCGCGGCGCGGCCTGCTCATGCTCGTCGGCCAGCGGCGGCGGCTGCTCAACTACCTCCAGCGCCACCACCTGGACCGCTACCGCACGCTCATCGGAGAACTCGGCCTGCGTCGATGATCGTCGAGCCCGGCACGCCGGCGCCGGACTTCAAGCTGCGGGATCAGGACGGGGAGAAGGTCACGCTCGAGTCGCTCCGCGGGCAGACGACCGTGCTCGTCTTCTACCCCTCCGACTTCAGCCCGGTCTGCACGGACCAGCTCAACGTGTACCAGGAAGTGCTCGGCGACCTGGAGGCCGCCGGCGCCAAGCTCTACGGCGTCTCGGTCGACTCAGCCTGGACGCACAAGGCCTTCCAGGAGCGGCTCGGGATCACCATCCCGCTGCTCGCCGACTTCCACCCCAAGGGCGAGCTGGCGAGCAAGCTGGGCGTCTACAACGAGGAGTACGGCGTGAGCAAGCGCGCGCTCGTGATGATCGGCCCGGACCTCGAGGTCAAGTGGGCCTACGAGTCGCCCTCGCCGCTCGAGATCCCGGGCGCCAACCTCATCTTCGACGCGCTCGAGGCCCACGCCCCCGCCTGACCTGACGACCGCGGGCCCGCCGCAGCCCGCGCCCGGCGACCACATCCGCGGCGAGCCGGACGCCCCGCTCGTCATCGAGTACGGCGACTACGAGTGCCCCTACTGCGCGCAGGCCGACGGGCTGCTCGCCGGAGTGGCGATCCGGCGTGTGTTCCGCCACTTCCCGGTTGTCTCCAAGCACCCACGCGCGCGGGTCCTGGCGCACGCCGCGGAGGCGGCCGCCCTCCAGGGCCGCTTCTGGGACTTCCACGACTCGCTCTACGCCGACCAGGGCCACCTCGACGATCCGCACCTGTGGGACCGCGTCCGGCGCCTCGGACTCGACCTCGACCGCTTCGAGGCCGACCGCCGCTCGGAGACGGTGGCCGAACGCGTGCAGCGCGACTTCCAATCCGGGGTGCGCGCCGGAGTGATGACCACGCCGACGCTCTTCGTCGGGGCCCGGAGCATCGCCGGCGTGCCCGAGCTTTCCGTCCTAAAACCACTGCTAACCTCCGGCGCAACTTCATTCCGAAGCTGAAAATGAGCAAGGGCCGCCAACCGGAGGCGGCAGAGAGGAACAACATGAATCAGGACGTGAGCCGTGTCTCCGTCGAGGTCGGGGGTACAGAGATCTCCCTCGAGACCGGCAAGCTCGCCAAGCAGGCGAGCGGGTCCGTAGTAGTGAGCGCAGGCGAGACGATGGTGCTCGCCACCGCCACGGCAGGAAACCTCCGTGACGTCGACTTCCTTCCGTTGACGGTCGACGTCGAGGAGCGCATGTACGCCGCGGGCAAGATCCCCGGCAGCTTCTTCAAGCGCGAGGGCCGCGCGGGGGAGAAGGGCACCCTCACCGCCCGCATGATCGACCGCCCGATCCGCCCGCTCTTCCCGAAGGGCTGGCGTCGCGAGACGCAGCTCGTGGCGATCCCGATGTCGGTCGACCACGTGCACCCGTACGACATCCTCGCGATGAACGGCGCCAGCGCCGCGTTGATGGTGTCCGACATCCCGCTTCCGTTCCCCGTCGGCGCCGTGCGCATCGGCCAGGACGAGGAGGGCGGCTTCGTCGTCAACCCCGACGAGGAGTCGATCCCCGAGAGCGCGCTCGACCTTGTGGTCGCGGGCTCCGAGGACGCCATCCTCATGGTCGAGGCCGGCGCTCAGGAGGTGTCCGAGGCCGTCATCCTCGACGCGCTCGACATCGCGCACGCCGAGATCAAGAAGCTGTGCGAGGCGCAGCGCGAGCTCGCCAAGAAGGCGGGCAAGCCCAAGGTCGAGGTCGAGGTGCCGCAGGTCGACGAGAAGCTCCTCGAGGAGCTCAAGAGCAAGTTCGGCCCGGCGCTCGACGAGGCCACGCAGGTCGAGGACAAGCTCGAGCGCCAGGACGCCACCAAGCGGGTGGAGACCGAGGCGGTCGAGGCCCTGGCCGGCGATCCCGAGGCCGCCGACCACGCCGAGAAGCGCGCTGCTGCGCAGCTCGCCTTCGACAAGCTCGAGAAGGACGTGATCCGGCGCCGGATCGCGGTCGACAAGAAGCGCCCGGACGGCCGCAAGGCCGACCAGATCCGTGACATCTGGATCGAGGTCGCAGTCGCCCCCCGCACGCACGGGTCGGCGATCTTCACCCGCGGTCAGACGCAGGCGTTCTCGGTGGCGGCGCTCGGCACCACGCGCGAGGAGATGCGGCTCGACACGCTCGGGCTCGAGACCTCCAAGCGCTACTTCCACCACTACAACTTCCCGCCGTTCTCGGTGGGCGAGGCCGGCTTCATGCGCGGCCCCAAGCGCCGCGACATCGGCCACGGCGCGCTCGCGGAGCGGGCGCTCGTGCCGGTCATCCCGTCGCAGGACGACTTCCCGTACACGATCCGGGTCGTCTCCGACATCCTCGAGTCGAACGGCTCGTCGTCGATGGCCTCGGTCTGCGGGTCGAGCCTGTCGCTGATGGACGCGGGCGTGCCGATCAAGCGGCCGGTCGCGGGCATCGCCATGGGCCTGATCAAGGAGGGCGACGACTACATCGTCCTGTCCGACATCGCGGGCGTGGAGGACCACCTCGGCGACATGGACTTCAAGGTCGCCGGCACCGAGGAGGGCATCACCGCTCTCCAGATGGACATCAAGATCACGGGCGTGACCTTCGACATCCTGCGCGACGCACTGACGCAGGCCAAGGAGGGGCGCACCCACATCCTCGGCAAGATGGCCGAGGTGATCACCGAGCCGCGCGAGGAGCTCTCGCCGTACGCCCCGCGCATCACGTCGATCCAGATCGACACCGAGAAGATCGGGATGGTCATCGGCAAGGGCGGGGAGACGATCCGCGCGCTGTCCGAGGAGTTCGACGCCCAGATCGACATGCAGGACGACGGCATGGTGCTCGTGTACGCGTCCAACGGCGAGCAGGGCGACGCCCTGGTCGAGCGCATCCGCTCGATGACCAAGGACGTCGAGGTCGGCGACGAGTTCCCGCAGGCGAAGGTCGTGAAGACCACGACCTTCGGGGCGTTCGTCGAGCTCGCAAAGGGCACCGACGGCCTGCTGCACATCTCGAACATCAAGCCCGGCGAGCGCGCCGAGTCGGTCGAGGACGTGCTCAACCGCGGCGACGAGATCTCCGTGCGCGTGGTCGAGG
>JAXDHW010000185.1:0-4953 GCA_034664365.1 Thermoleophilaceae bacterium | reverse complement strand
CGCACAACCGATCGCCCCAGACCCCCGGCAGGCTGCGGCCGTAAGACCTGGGCAGGCGGAGCCGGGAGCCTCACCGCTCGACGAGCCCGCCTGCGTGCGGGCTTTTTTCATGGAGACGAGCGAGTGAACAGGGACGACAAGGCCGGCGTAATCGACAGGGTGGCAGCCGACATCCAGGGGGCGGATGCGATCTTCGCGATCGACTACCGCGGGATCTCGGTCAAGCAGGCGAAGGAGCTGCGGCGACAGCTGACGGACGCCGGCGCGAGCTTCCAGGTCGTCAAGAACCGGCTCACGATCCGGGCGGCCGACAAGGCCGGCGCGGAGGACCTGAAGCAGTTGCTCGAGGGCCCGACGGCGTTCACCTACGTGGCCGGCGATCCCGCCGTGGCCGCGAAGGCGATCGCGACATTCCGGCGCCAGAACGGGCTGCTCGAGTTCAAGGGCGGCACGATGGCGGGCGAGTTTCTCACCGTCGACCAGCTGGACTCACTGGCGCGGCTTCCCGCCCGCGACGTGCTGCACGCCCAGTTCGTGGGTGTGCTGGCATCCCCCGTCACCGGCCTGGTTCGCGGCCTCGCATCGATGATCGGCGGGCTGGCGAGCCAGCTCGGCCAGATCCGCGACCAGGGGCTGGTCGCCGGCGGCGAGGAGGCCGCGCCGGCAGAGGAGCCGGCTGCGGAGGAAGCACCGGCGGAGGAGGAACCCGCCGCCGAGGAGCCGACCGCCGAGGGGCCGACCGCCGAGGCCGACGACCCCACCCCCGCGGAGGAGGCCCCAGGCGATCCCGTCGCCGCGGCCGAGACCGCCGAGCAGGAGCAGCAGGAGCAGGACGAGACCTCAGAAGCGCCCTCCGAGGGCGGCACCACCGAACCAGAGGAGGGCTAGATGCCTACCACGACACAGGAATGGATCGACGAGCTGAAGGGCATCACGGTGCTCGAGCTGTCAGAGCGGATCAAGGCGCTCGAGGAGGAGTTCGGCGTGTCCGCGACAGCGGTGGCCGCCGCGGCCCCGGCCGCAGCGGGCGGCGCGGCTGACGGCGCGGGCGAGGACGAGGGCGACTCCACGGTCGACGTGATCCTCACCGGCCCGGGCGACAAGAAGATCCAGGTGATCAAGGTCGTCCGCGCGGCGACCGGGCTCGGCCTCAAGGAGGCCAAGGCGCTCGTGGACGAGGCCCCCAAGCCGGTCAAGGAGGGCATCGAGCGCGAGGAGGCCGACAAGCTCAAGGCCGAGATCGAGGAAGCAGGAGGAGCTGTAGAAGTCAAGTAGTTGGCGGAGCGCTCGATAACCCGGGTGTGAGCCTCTCCCTCCAGGGTCACCGACCTGCTCGCCGTTCCCGGACACCGTGGGTCGCCGGCCCGGACCCCGTCCAGACCCGTCTGTTCGCCTGCATGGCCGTGATGGCGGGGATCGGGCGCGTGGGTTACGAGCGGCAGCAGTCGGTACCCGCTTCCGAAGTGGCATCCGACGCCTCTTCGCGGTAGACTGGCCTCCGGCCCATAGCCGTAGCCGTCCCTAGTAAGCAGCGCTCGACCACATATCGCCGAGCCTCGGGACGGGGTCCGTGACGGCCGCGTCACCGCCCCGAAGGGGGCGGGCTTCGCTGTGCTATTCTGGCTGGTCGCGCTCAGCGCCCCGCGCCGCGCCCGCCTGTCGTCCCTCCAGACCTATAAGGAGCCGCTGTCTTGGCCCGTGTCGACGCCCCCCGTCACCGCCGTACTTTCGCACGCCTCGGTAAGGCGCGTGAGCTTCCCAACCTGATCGACATCCAGAAGCGCTCGTTCGACTGGCTCGTTCAGACCGAGAAGGGCGGACTGCGGGAGACGATCGACGACGTCTCTCCGATCGAGGACTACACGGGCAACCTGGCGGTGGTCTTCGAGGAGATCTCGTTCGACAACCCCACGGCCTCGATCGAGGAGTGCCGCGAGAAGGACCTCACCTACGCGCGCCCGCTGACCGTCAAGGTCGCGTTCCAGAACCGCGAGACCGGCGAGATCCGCGAGCAGTCGGTGTTCATGGGCGACTTCCCGTGGATGACCGAGTGGGGCACGTTCATCATCAACGGGACCGAGCGCGTCGTCGTCACGCAGCTCGTCCGCTCGCCGGGCGCCTACGTCATGGAGCCCAAGGACCGCGAGAAGCAGGTCTTCATCGCCAACCTCATGCCGGCCCGCGGCTCGTGGCTCGAGCTCGAGATCGACAAGAAGGGGCGCGTCTACGTCCGCATCGACCGCAAGCGCAAGCTGCCGGTCACCGTCCTGCTCCGGGCGATGGGCTACGTCGAGGACGAGCAGATCCTCGAGATGTTCGACAACTCGCTCTACCTGAGGAACACGATCGAGGCCGACACCGAGGTCACGCGCTCCGAGGAGGGCGCGCTGATCGAGCTGTTCAAGAAGCAGCGGCCGGGCGAGCCGCCGTCGGTGGACAACGCCAAGGCGCTCCTCAACCAGCTCTTCTTCGATCCCAAGCGCTACGACCTCACGCGCGTCGGTCGCTACAAGCTCAACTCGCGCCTCGGGCTGGAGGAGGACCTCGACACCCGCGTCCTCACCCACCGCGACATCATCGAGTTGATCCGCGAGCTCGTCTCGCTGCCCAAGGCCCTCGGCATCCCCGAGTCCGGCGAGTTCGACGAGGGCGAGCCGATCAAGGACTACGCGCTCGAGGCCCAGATCCTCCCGCGCGAGGTGATCCAGGACCGCCTCGACGAGTACGAGCACTTCGGCAACCGCCGGCTGCGCACCGTCGGCGAGCTGATCCAGGAGGCCTTCCGCATCGGCCTCTACCGGATGGAGCGCGTCGTGCGCGAGCGCCTCACCACCGAGGACGCGGACACGATCACGCCGCAGACGATCATCAACATCCGGCCCGTCGTCGCCGCGCAGAAGGAGTTCTTCGGCTCCTCGCAGCTGTCGCAGTTCATGGACCAGACCAACTCGCTGGCCGGCCTCACGCACCGGCGCCGCCTCTCGGCGCTCGGCGCCGGCGGTCTCACGCGCGAGCGCGCGCCGATCGAGGTCCGCGACGTGCACCCGAGCCACTACGGGCGCATGTGTCCGATCGAGACCCCTGAGGGTCCGAACATCGGCCTGATCGGCTCGCTGTCCTCGTTCGCGGAGGTCTCCGAGCACGGCTTCGTGACCACGCCCTACCGCGTGGTCGAGAACGGCGTGGTCACCAACAAGATCGTCCACCTCGACGCCAACGAGGAGGACGACAAGGTGATCGCGCAGGCCAACGCCGAGCTCGATCAGAAGACCAACAAGCTGAAGGGCCCGGGCGTCACGTGCCGCTCGCGCGACGGCGAGCTCGTGCTCGTCGCGCCGAAGGACGTCGACCTGATGGACGTCTCACCCGACCAGATCTGGTCGGTCGCCACGGCGCTGATCCCGTTCCTCGAGCACGACGACGCCAACCGGGCGCTCATGGGCTCGAACATGCAGCGCCAGGCGGTGCCGCTGCTCAAGACCGAGGCGCCGCTGATCGGCACCGGGATGGAGACGCGCGCCGCGATCGACACGGGCGACGTCCTGCTCGCCGACAACGCGGGCAGCGTCGCGTCCGTCGACGCCCAGCGGATCGTCGTGGAGCACGGCTCGAAGAAGGACGAGTACCCGCTCCACAAGTTCATGCGCTCGAACCAGGGCACGATCATCCACCAGAAGCCGCGCGTGGCGGCCGGCCAGAGCGTGAAGGCCGGCGACGTGCTGGCGGACGGCTCCTCGACCGACCAGGGCGAGCTGGCGCTGGGCAAGAACTGCCTCGTCGCCTTCATGTCCTGGGAGGGCTACAACTTCGAGGACGCGATCATCATCTCGGAGCGCCTGGTCAAGGACGACGAGCTCACCTCGATCCACATCGAGGAGTACGAGATCGACGCCCGCACCACCAAGCTGGGCGACGAGGAGATCACGCGCGACATCCCCAACCGCTCGGAGGAGTCGCTCCGCAACCTCGACGAGCGCGGCATCGTGCGCATCGGCGCCGAGGTCGGCTCGGGCGACCTCCTGGTCGGCAAGGTCACGCCGAAGGGCGAGACCGAGCTGACGGCGGAGGAGAAGCTGATCCGCGCGATCTTCAAGGAGAAGGCGCGCGAGGTGCGCGACACCTCCCTCAAGGTGCCGCACGGCGAGGGCGGCGTCGTGATCGACGTCCTCACCTTCCGGCGCGAGGAGGGCGACGACCTCGCCCCGGGCGTCAACGAGCTCGTGCGCGTGTTCGTTGCGAAGAAGCGCAAGATCGCCGAGGGCGACAAGCTCGCGGGCCGCCACGGCAACAAGGGCGTGATCTCGAAGATCGTGCCCGAGGCCGACATGCCGCATCTCGCGGACGGCACGCCGATCGACGTGATCCTCAACCCGCTGGGCGTCCCGAGCCGGATGAACCTCGGCCAGATCATGGAGACGCACCTCGGCTGGGTCGCCGGCATGGGCTGGTACGACGACGGCTCCGAGGCCTACAAGGCCGCGAAGAACAACGGCGGGCGCGTTCACGTGGCCACCCCGGTCTTCGACGGCGCCACCGTCCAGGAGGTCGACGAGGCGCTCGTCCGCTGGCAGGAGGAGCACCAGGACCGCGGCGTTCACTTCGAGATCGACAAGTCGGAGCGGCCCGGATGGCAGTCATCGGGCAAGGTCCAGCTCTACAACGGCCGGAGCGGCGAGCCGTACGAGGAGACCGTCACGGTCGGCTTCATGTACATCCTGAAGCTGCTGCACCTCGTGGACGACAAGATCCACGCGCGCAGCACGGGCCCGTACTCGCTCGTCACCCAGCAGCCGCTGGGCGGCAAGGCGCAGTTCGGCGGCCAGCGTTTCGGCGAGATGGAGGTGTGGGCGCTCGAGGCCTACGGCGCCGCGTACACCCTCCAGGAGATGCTCACGATCAAGTCCGACGACACGGTCGGCCGCGTGAAGGCCTACGAGGCGATCGTGAAGGGCG
>JAXDHW010000162.1:0-5460 GCA_034664365.1 Thermoleophilaceae bacterium | reverse complement strand
TTGGCCTCGATCATGCGGTCCTTGGCCTCGAGGTCGCCCGCCTCGATGCGGCGCGCCAAGTCCAGCTCCTCGTCCGGACGCAGGAGCCGGTAGGTGCCGATCTGGTTCAGGAACGCCTGAAGCGTCTCGGCGTCCGCGGTGTCCTCTCCCACCCGCATGTGCCGTCGTTCTTGCCGATCTGGGCGCGCCGCAAACCGGCTTCGCCGAGCCGTGTCGGGGTAGACAGAACCAGATCCGGTTTTCGACCCTAGGGAGGCTTCAAATGGCTACGCGAAACGCTGCGTCCGGCATCCTTTCCGACGACCGCGCTTGCCGGGTAGATGACGCTGTATGAGCACTACCCGCACCGCAAGCCAAGGCATCCTCGCCGACGACAGGTCGAGCGAGCGCGAGCACGTCGTCGAACTGCTGACCAAGGCGTACTGGATGGAGCTCGAGACGGTCATGAGCTACCTGGCCAACTCGATCAACCCGGACGGCGTCCGGGCGCAGGAGATCAAGGAGAGCCTGGACGAGGACATCCAGGAGGAGCTCGGGCACGCGCAGCAGTTCGGCGCGCGCATCAAGGAGCTGTACGGCGTGGTGCCGGGCTCGCTCGAGTTCAAGGCGGAGCAGAGCTACCTCCAGCCGCCGGACCAGCAGACCGACGTGGTCCACGTGATCAAGGGCGTGATCGAGGCCGAGACCGGCGCAATCGGGCACTACAACCGGATCATCGAGTTCTGCGAGGAGCATGACCCGGTGACCCAGGACATGGTCATCGCGATCCTGCGCGACGAGGAGGGCCACCGCCGCCTCTTCGAGGGCTTCCTCCGCGAGTACCAGGCCGAGGGCTTGGCCTAGGCCGGGGCGGCGGGCGCCCAGAGGGCGTCGTCGCCCAGCGCGGTGCGCGTCGCGCGGCCCTCCGCGACCAGGTCGATGAGATGGGATTCGGCGGCTCCCCGGTCGGGCGGCTCGTTCGCGCGCACCATCAGAGCCGCCACCTCCTGCGTGGTCAGGCCGCCGGGGATCAGCCCCAGGAGCTCCGCCGGGTCATCGGGCGGCGCGGCCCGGTCGAGCGTGGGATCGAGGTTCGCGATCAGCACGTCGTAGGCCTCGATCGTCTGGAACCCGCCGGCCTCGAGGCGGCGGCCGTCGCACTCGAAGACGAGCGACGGCGCCGTGTAGCGCACCGGGCCATCGGTCATCGCGGCCTTGCCCTGGAGCTCGGTCGGGGAGCCGGCCGCAGTGCGCGCCTCGGCGCGATCCGCCTCGTACGCGGCGGTCACGTCCGCGTCGTCGATCCGGCTCGCGATGGCGGCCGCGTCGATCCCCGGCGCCCGGGTGCGGAGTGCCCCGACGATCGCCTCGTCCTCGTCCATCACCGCAGCGCTCGTGAACCATCCGAACTGGAGTGCTCGCAGCGCCTCGTGCTCGTGCCCCGGGTGGTCGAGCCGCGTGGCGACGATGGCCCGGCAGGCCCGCGCCGTGGCCGCCACGCGGCGGCGCGGCTCGGTCGCGAACGGCATCCCGTAACGGCGAAAGAGCATGTGCGTCCGCGCCGAACGGGCCGGCGTGTAGCCGCGCTCGAGGTACTGCTCGGGGCGCTCGGTCAGGCCCACGGTCACGAGCCGCCAGTCGAGCTGGTCGCCATAGCGCCAGCGCAGCACCGCGAGCGCGGGGCTGACGGAGTACGCCCAGGGACAGCCCGGGTCCGAGTAGTGCGTCACGGCGATGGCCATGTGGAATACATACCGTTGCACGTCCCATGACCCCGTCCGCCACACGCACGCGCCCGCTCCGGGAGCGCCTCCTGAGCCGCCGCGGCGCGGTGGCCGTGGGAGGCGCGCTGGCGCTCGTGATGCTCGCGGTGATCGTGCCCGGCTTCGAGAACGATCCCTACACACTCCAGCGCTTCCACTCGCGTCCCGACCTTCGTCCACCCCAGATCGAGGTCGCGAAGGGGCACGCCATCGGTCCCGGCTACGTGTTCGTCGCCCCCAAGAACGGCCCCGGGCCGGCCGGCCCGATGATCCTCGACCGGCGTGGCCGGGTCGTGTGGTTCAAGCACCTCCCGAAGGGGATCCAGGCCTTCGACTTCAAGCCGCAGCGCTACCGCGGCCGCCCGGTGCTCACGTGGTGGGAGGGCCATTCAGCCAAGGGCAACGGCGCCGGCGAGGACGTGATCGCCGACTCCTCGTACCGGCAGATCGCGCGGATCAAGATGCGCCGCGGCTACCGCGCCGACCTGCACGAGTTCGCGCTCACCCGCCGCGGCACAGCGCTCGTGCTGGTCTACAACGCGGTGCCGCGCGACCTCTCGAGCGTGGGCGGCCCGCGCCACGGCAGGGCCGTCGAGGGCGTGATCCAGGAGCTCGACGTGAAGACCGGCCGCGTGAGGTTCGAGTGGCGCAGCCTCGCGCACGTGGCGCTCGCGGAGTCGTACAAGAAGGTCCCGGACGACAAGAGCGACGCGTACGACTACTTCCACATCAACTCGGTCCGCGAGGAGCAGAACGGCAACCTGCTGGTCTCGGCCCGCCATACCAACGCCGTGTACGAGATCGACCGCCGCACGGGCCGCGTGCTCTGGCGGCTCGGCGGCAAGCGCTCGACCTTCGCGATGGGCCCCGGCACGCGCTTCGTCGCCCAGCACGACGCCCGCCGCGGCCCGGGCAGCACGGTCAGCGTGTTCGACAACCAGGCGCCTCCCGACAGCGACCATGAGAGCCGCGTGGTCCTGATCCGCATCGACCCGCGCACTCGCCGCGCGCGGCTCGCGCACGAGTACAAGCACCGCCACGACGTCCACTCGGACAGCCAGGGCAGCGCGCAGTTCCTGCCGAGCGGCGACGTGTTCGTCGGCTGGGGTGGGAAGAGCCCGTGGTTCTCCGAGTACACCCTGGCCGGGAGGACGCTGTTCGACGCGCGGTTCCTCGGAAAGGGGACCAACTCCTACCGGTCGTTCCTCCTCCCCTGGCGGGGCACGCCGCGCCGCCGGCCGGCGGTCGACGTGCAGCGCCGTGGCCGCCGCGTGGTCGTGTGGGCGAGCTGGAACGGCGCCACGGAGCTCGCCTCATGGGAGGTCCTCGGTGGTCGCCGGCCGCGGCCGCTTCGTAGCGTCGCGGTGAGTCGCCGCACCGGGTTCGAGACGAGGATCGTGCTCCGCCGGCCGCCGCGCTTCCTGGTGGTCCGGGCGCTGGACCGGGCCGGCAAGCCGCTGCGCCGCTCGCGACTGGTTCGCGTTCCGCTGCGGCGGGGCTAGCGCCCGGCGGTCCAGGACTGCAGCATCGGCAGCGGGTCGATCGGGTGCCCGCCGTCCTGCCAGTGGCCGTCCCAGACCTCGAAGTGGAGGTGCGGGCCGGCCGCGTCGCCGGTGCTTCCCACGTGGCCGATCGGCTCGCCGGCGTCCACGTGCTCGCCGCGATCCACCAGCGCGCCCTCGCGGAAGTGCATGTACGCGTAGTCGAAGCCGTCGCTGCCGCGAATCACCACGTAGTTGCCGGCGGCGCTCGCCTGGTAGGCGCGCCAGTACACCGTGCCGCTGGAAACCGAGACCACCGTCTGACCCTCGGCGGCCGTCACGTCCTGGCCCTGATGCGTGTGGTCGCCGCGCGGCGCGCCGAAGCGCGAGCCATCGCCGCCGAAGCTGAACGGTCCGAGGACCGGGAAGACGTGATCGCCACCGGCGGGCGGTGGGGGCGGTGGCGACGGATCGTCGGCCGGCGGAGGCACGGGCGCGGTGCCGCCGGTCGCGGACTTCGCCGCGTCCCGCACGATCATGCGCGCCTCCCGCGAGCCCACGACTCCGTCGACCTTCATGTGGCGGCGGCGCTCGTAGCGGCGGATGCTGCGGGCGGTCTTGGGGCCGTAGTCGCCGTCGGCGGCGATGCCGTAGCCGAGCTGGCGCATGGCCTGCTGGAGCTCGAGCACGTCGGCGCCGTGGCTCCCGACGCGCAGCTGCCGGCTGCCGAGCTCGGCCGCATCGGAGCCGGGCGCTGCCAGAAGCAGCACGGCGAGTGCGAGGGGTATGGCGAGATAGCGCTGCATGGGAGGGTCCCCTCGGTCGCTTCGGTTTCCCCCCGGCAGCGCCGAAGCCAGCTTGCCGCCAAGCGGACATCTGTCCTATCCCGGGCCGCGCACACTGATAATTTCAGTGCGCGTTGGCGTACCCCACACCAACCGATCCGAGTCACGCCGCACGCGTGCACCCACCCCCTCCGACCCGTTCGCTCACGCGCGCGGCGGCGACGCACCCGCTCGGGAACGGCCGTGCGACCGTCGACGAGCGGATCCAAACGATCTGCCGGACGGCGCTCGATGCGCTCGTGGTCGTGGACGACAGGCGTCGGTTCGTGGGCGCGAACGGCGCCGCGGCCAAGCTATACCGGATGCCCACAGAGCGGCTGCTTGGCTGCCGCCTGGACGACTTCAGCGCGGACGAGCACCTCGGGATCCTCTCCGACCTGTGGTTCAGGTTCCAGCGTGACGGGCGCCAGGACGGCCACTACGAGCTCCTGCGCGCCGACGGCTCGCGGGCGATGGTCCAGTACCGCGCCACGCGTGGCTTCAACAACGGCGAGCACCTGATCGCGATCAGGGAGATCGCGGTTCGCCCGGGTCTCCGCAACGGCCTGTGGGCACAGCGGGCGCGGATGTCGCTGTCGCCCCGCGAGCTGGAGGTGCTCCAGCTCGTGGCCGAGGGGCGGTCGGCCCCGGAGATCGGCGAGATCCTGTTCGTGAGCGCCGGGACCGTCAAGACGCACCTCAAGAACATCTACGGCAAGCTCGGCGCGCGCGACCGCGCGTCGGCCGTGGCCGCGGCGCTACGCCGCGGGATGATCGACTAGGCGAACCGGCGCGGCCTTGACCGCAGCTATGGGCAGCCGGAGGAGATCCGCACGCGCCACCAGCGCATGAGCATCCCCAGGACGCCGAACCGCGGCCGGACGTGCCAGTCGAGGCAGCCGGGCTCGCCGATGTCAGCGTTCGTCACGCGCACGTGGCGGTACGAGTCCGGGTCGAGCAGCATCTCCTCGCGCAGCATCCGGAACTCCTCCTGACGCTCCGCGATCTCGCCCGCGGCGAGCTGTGCCACGCGGATCCGCTCCGCCAGCCGATCGCGCGCCTCCTCGAGCTCGGACAGCGACAGCAGACGCGGCTGCGCGCGCCGCGGCCGGTCGGGCTCCGCGGCGGCCGGCTCGGTGAGCGCGCCGAGGTCGGCCTCGAGCCGCGCGATCTGGCCCATCAGCGCGCGACGGGCGCCGCGCTCGTCGACGACGGGCAGCGAGTCGAGCAAGCCCGCCTCGCGCGCGCGCACCTGATCGGGTGGGTTGAGGATCGTGGAGCTCATCAGCCGCCGATCGGAGCCCGCGGATTCGCGCCCCAGAAGATCTGGGTGCCGAGCATCCCGACGAGGTGGACCATCACCGTGTTGAGCACCATCGACTTGGCGGTCGCGGTGCCGACGCCGACCGGCCC
>JAXDHW010000129.1:0-9950 GCA_034664365.1 Thermoleophilaceae bacterium | reverse complement strand
AGCTCGTCGCGCAGCGGCACGCCCTCGAGCGGGATGTTGACGCTCCCCACCACCGTCCCGCTGGCGAAGTCGATCATCGACGGCAGGCCGATGCCGACGGCGTCGACGGGTCCCGACGCCGCGATCGCGTCACGGATCGCGGCCTCGATCTCCTCGACGAGAGCGTCGGTGCTCGAGAGGTCCGTGGGGCGCTGGGCGACACCCTCGGCCGCGGCGCCCGCGACCCGGCCGGCGGCCACCTTGGTCCCCCCCACGTCAACGCCTATCACCGCCGGCTCAGCCCCGCCCTGCACGTGCGCGTCCTTCCCCCCTCGAGGGCATGCGGGAAAGCTACCCGTCCCGCGCGGTCCGCGATCCGCGGTCCTCGCGCGGGCGATGTGGTAGAACCGCTCCGGGAATGGACCGGCGGCTGGCCAACAAGAACCTGCGCACGGGGCTGATCGCCGGAGCGATCTGCTTCCTCGTCTTCGGCGCGGCGTTCTTCGTGGCCGCGGTCTACTAGGCACCGTGGCCGGCGACGCCAACGGCGGCTCGCTGCCGCCGCCCAGCGAGGAGGTTCACCTTCCCGACCCGTCCTACCTCCCTGCGCTCACCGCGCTCGGGATCACGCTCGCCGTCACGGGCGTGATCCTCACGCCCGTGCTCGTGGGGATCGGGCTGGTCATCGCGGTCGTCGCGATCGTCCGCTGGATCCGCCAGACCCGCGAGGAGATGGCCGAGCTCCCGCTCGAGCAGTAGGGCCGTGCCGCACGAGCGAGCCGGCGCTCTTGGCATGCGCTCCCTATTGAACCGCCTGACCCGGGGTCGTGATCGCCTCCGCATGGGCTCGAAGGGACGCGCGGAGCTCGAGTACTGGCACGGTCGCAGCGAGGACGAGGGGAGCGAGCTGCGAACGCATCCCGACTGGCCTCGCTTCTACACCCAGCACTTCGGTCTCGATGTCTCGTTCTACGACGGCAAGCGGATACTCGACGTGGGGTGCGGGCCACGAGGCAGCCTCGAGTGGGCTACCAAGGCCGCCGAGCGCGTGGGCATTGATCCTCTAGTCGGGGCATACGCTCAACTTGGGGCCGAGAAGCACGCGATGACCTACGTCGAGGCCGGAGCCGAGTCGATCCCGCTCGAGTCCGGCCACTTCGACGTCGTGACGTGCTTCAACGCGCTGGACCACGTCGACGACCTGGACGGGGCGATCGCCGAGATGACGAGGATCGCGAGTGGCGACGCGACTCTCCTACTCATCACCGAGGTGAATCACGAGCCGACGGCGACGGAGCCTCAGCAGTTTGGCTGGGACGTGCTCGAGCGGTTTGCGGCCTGGGAGGTGGCCTGGGAGAAGAGGAATCAGAAGCTCGACGACATCTACGGGAGCCTGGGCGCGGACCGCGAGTACCGGTCGGGACCGGGGCTCCTCTCGGCGCGCCTCGTGCGCCGCAGAACCTGACGCCCGTGGGCTACGCCCGCGCGCGCGCCGTCTCGACCGGCGTGGTGGCCCCGTCGCCGGACCAGCAGCGCACGATGTCGCGCATCGAGAGCACGCCGACGGTCTCCCCGCCCTCGACGATCACGAGGTGGCGGAAGCCGCCGCGGACCATCGCCTCGGCGGCGCGTTCGAGCGACCAGTCGGGTGCGGCGAAGGTGAGGTTCCCGGACAGGTGCTCGCAGACGCGCTCGGTGTCCGGGCTCTGACCCTCGGCCAGCGAGAGGAGGATGTCGCGCTCGGTGATGATCCCCGGGCCGGGCTGCTCGGGATCGATCACGACGGCCGCGCCGACGCCGCGGCGACCCATGAACCGGGCCGCCTCGCGCAGCGTGTGGTCCGGCCCAACGGTCAGGACCACGTCGCTCATGCCCTCTTTTACCTGCACCTCTCCCCTCTCATGTGCCGATTGCCGCAAGACTAACGCAGCCGTCCAGACCCCGTCCAGGTGGTGGCGCATACCGAAAGGGCGAGCCCGAATGCGCCGAAAAGCCACGAGACGAGTGCCATCGCGCCTAGAACGTCCCACGGCTATCCCAGCTAGGGGATGTTCTTAACCACGCAAGTGATCTCGGCGGCACAATCGCACCGTAGAGAGAGGCTCGCAATGGCAATCAGATCCGGAACCATCCAACGACGACGCGCCCTGTTCGACGAGGCCGTCGACATCATCGAGCGCGAGTACGCGACCGATCTGGAGCTCGACACGGTCGCGCGCCGGCTCGCCACGTCGCGCCGCCAGCTCCAGCGCGCGTTCGCGGAGGCCGGCCAGACGAGCTTCCGCACGCACCTGGCGGAGGTACGCATGCGCCGCGCCCTCGAGATGCTCCGCGAGGGATCGCTGCCCGTCCGCGAGGTCGCGGGCCGCGTCGGCTATCGCCAGGCGGCGCAGTTCGCCAAGACGTTCCGCCGCCACCACGGCCAGCCCCCATCGAGCTTCCGCCGCGCCGGGCGCGCCGCCACCGAGGACCCGGAGCGCGGCGGGAACCTGGACGGCGCCCGCCCGTCGCTGGCCTACGGCACCGCCTCCGCCTAAGCCCGACCTCGCTCCGGACGGAGCGCCTATAAACTCGCCCGCCGTGCGAGCGCCCGCGAGACGAGTCCATGCCTAAGAGCCCGCTCGCCCGGATGCTCATCTACGGGCTGATCGCCACGGCGATCCTGCTCCCGATCTCGCTGTCGATCGACTGGTTCCCGCACCAGGGGTCCGCAACCGCCGACGACATCGACACGCTCTACGACTGGCTCCTGGTCGTCTCCGTCCCGATCTTTGTCCTCGTGATGACGGTCGCGATCTACAGCGTCGTTCGCTTCCGCGCCAAGCCGGGCGACATGGGCGACGGCGCCCCGATCCACGGCAACGCCCGCCTCGAGGTGGTCTGGGTCGTGATCCCCTTCATCCTCGTCTCGGTGCTCGCGGGCTACGCCTGGATCACCCTGAACAAGATCGAGAAGAAGAAGAAGGGCGAGCTCGTGGTGAACGTCACCGGCCAGCAGTTCGCCTGGAGCTACTCGTACAAGGCCCCGAACGGCAAGCCGGTCACGTCGACCCAGCTCTACCTCCCGCTCGGCCGGCAGGTCAAGTTCCAGATCCACACCAAGGACGTGATCCACTCGTTCTGGGTCCCGGACTTCCGACTGAAGAGCGACGCGGTGCCCGGCATCACCACCAACTGGCGGACCACTCCCACCAAGCTTGGGGTCCACGACGTGGTCTGCACGGAGCTCTGCGGCGCGGGGCACTCGCTGATGCGCAGCACGGTGCGGGTCGTCCAGCCGCAGCAGTTCACGGCGTGGCTCAACAAGCAGGCCGGGGTGACGGCGGGCGGCCCGGGCGGCGGCCCCGGCACGGCCACTGCGGGGGGCGGCGCGGCCGCGGACGGCAAGGCGGTCTTCGCCTCGAACGGCTGCGGCGGCTGCCATACGCTGGCTGCCGCGGGAGCGGGCGGGACGGTCGGGCCGAACCTCGACAACGTGGTCGCGGACGCCGCCAAGTACGGCAAGGGCAAGCCGCCGGCGGACTACATCAAGACCTCGATCGCGACGCCCAACGCCTTCGTGGTACCGGGATTCCCGAAAGGTACGATGCCCGATACTTTCGCCAAGCAGCTCTCGCCCGCGCAGCTCGACGCGCTGGTCAAGTTCCTGATCGAGTCCGGAGGAGGTAAGAAGAAGTGACGATGGCTGCCAGACTCAGGGCGCCCGGGTGGTACCGCGCCGCGCTCTCGCTCCCGATCGGCTTCGGGATCGGCGCCGGGATCGTCACCCTCGTCCGCGCCCTCTACGGCTGGCATCCCATCTGGGACGGCAACGCGATCGCCACCGTCGCGATGATCTCGATGCCGCTCGCGTTCCTGGTCGGCATCGGCTGCTTCGACTACTGGTTCCGCTGGGCCTCCGGGGCGCCCACGGTCCCCGAGGACCACTCCGGCCACGGCGCCCGCACCTGGCGCGACTACTTCCGCGTCAACACGGACCACAAGGTCATCGGGATCCAGTACATCTGCACGACCTTCTTCTTCTTCATCCTCGGCGGCGTGATGGCGATGCTCATGCGGGCCGAGCTGGCCTCGCCGGGCACCCAGTTCGTCAGCCCCAACACGTTCAACGGGCTGTTCTCGGTGCACGCGTCGCTCATGATCTTCCTGTTCATCATCCCGGTGTTCGCCGGGATCGCGAACTACGTGATCCCGCTCATGATCGGCGCGCCGGACATGGCGTTCCCGCGCCTCAACGCGCTGTCGTACTGGATGCTGCCGCTCGCCGGGATCCTGATGGTCGCGAGCTTCCTGGCGCCGGGCGGCCCGTTCGCCACCGGCTGGACCGCGTACGCCCCGCTCTCGACCGAGACGCCGCTCGGGCAGACCTTCTTCAACATCGCCGTGCAGTTCGCGGGCGCGTCCTCGATCGCCACGGCGCTCAACTTCCTGGTCACGATCATCACGATGCGCGCGCCGGGCATGACGTTCTGGCGCATGCCGCTCCTGGTGTGGGCCAACTTCACCACCTCGCTGCTGGTGGTGATCGCCACGCCGTTCATCGCCGGCTCGCAGTTCTTCGTGCTCTTCGAGCGCACGCTCGGCACGCACTTCTTCGATCCCGGGAGGGGCGGCGACGTGCTGATGTACCAGCACGTCTTCTGGTTCTACTCGCACCCGGCGGTCTACATCATGATGCTGCCCGGGTTCGGGATCATCAGCGAGGTCATCTCGACGCACGCCCGAAAACCGATCTTCGGCTACCGGATGATGGCGTTCTCGCTGATGGCGATCGTGGTGCTCGGCTTCACGGTCTGGGCGCACCACATGTTCGTGTCCGGGATGTTCCCGTGGCTGCGCGTCCCGATGATGCTCACCACGATGCTGATCGCCGTCCCGACCGGCATCAAGATCTTCTCGTGGCTGGCGACGCTGTGGAGGGGCGTCATCCACATGAGGACGCCGATGCTGTTCGCGCTCGGCTTCATCACGATGTTCACCCTCGGCGGGATCAGCGGGATCATGCTCGCGGTCATCCCGTTCGACATCCACGTGTCGGACACGTACTTCGTGGTGGCGCACATCCACTACGTGCTCTTCGGCGGCAGCGTCTTCACGATCTTCGCCGGGATCTACCACTGGTTCCCGAAGATGACGGGCCGGATGTACGACGAGACGCTCGGCCGGCTGCACTTCTGGCTCTCGTTCGTCTTCTTCAACCTCACCTTCGGCCCGATGCACCTCGTCGGCATCGACGGCATGCCGCGGCGCGTGGCCGACTACGCCAAGGAGTTCGCCACGCTGAACGCGATCATCTCGGTCTCGGCGTTCATCTTCGGGCTCTCGTTCCTGGTGTTCCTCTACAACATGATCGCCAGCTGGCGGCACGGCCCGGCGGCCGACGGCAACCCCTGGCGGGCGCACACGCTCGAGTGGCAGGTCAGCTCGCCGCCGCCGATCTTCAACTTCGACGACGTGCCCACGGTCGTCGGGGGGCCGTACGAGTACGGCGTCCCGGGCGCCGTTCACGGTGTCTTCAAGGATCAGAAACCGGTGGCGGCGGGTGCCGCGGCCGGCACGGGCGGGGGCGAATGAGCTCGGTCCCGCACCGGATCCTGGTCGTCGCCAACGAGACCGTGGGCGGCCGGGCGCTGATCGACGCCGTGAAGAAGTACGCCGAGGAGGCGCACGGGCGCGGCGAGCCGTTCCACGTCACGGTCGTGTGTCCGCAGAACCAGCCCAAGAGCGGCTACGTGATCTACGAGGACTCGGTCCGGTCGGCCGCCGAGAACCGGCTGGCGACCACGCTCGCGCAGTTGCGCGAGGTGGGCATCGAGGCCGACGGCGAGGTCATGGACCCGGACCCGTACTCCGCCACGATGGACGCGATCGGGGCCTACGGAGCCGACCAGGTGATCATCTCCACCCACCCCGACACGCGGTCGGGCTGGCTGCGGCGCGACCTCGTGGACCGCGTGAGGACCGACTCGGGGCTGCCGGTAGAGCACGTGATCGTCGACCTCGACGCCGACCGAGCGCACGTCACCCACACGCTGGTGGTCGCCAACCAGACCGTCGGCGGCGGGCCGCTGATCGAGCTCCTCAAGAAGAAGGGCGCCGAGTCGCCGCACAACTTCGTGGTGATCCTGCCCCAGGGCGAGGGCGGCGAGCACGGTGACGCGCACTCGCGCCTGGCGCACACCCTGAAGCTGCTCACCGACGCCGGACTCGCGGCCGTGGGCCAGGTCATGGATCCCGACCCCTTCACCGCCGTGCAGAACGCGCTCCAGTTCTACCCCGCCGACGAGATCGTGGTCTCGACCTTCCCCGGCGAGCGCTCCGGCTGGCTGCGCAACGACCTGCTCGAGCGGATCAAGGCGTCGACCTCCAGGCCGGTCGAGCACGTCGAGGTCTCGCCCGAGCAGGCGAAGGAAGGGGCAACGGCCTGATGGAGTCCGCCTCCGTCACCATCGGGTCCGGGCCTGGCCACGACGAGCACGACCACCACGGGCCGCCGCCGGCCAACCAGAGCTCGCGGATCGAGGCGCAGTTCCTCGGGATGCTGCTTTTCATCATCTCGGAGGTGATGCTCTTCGGAGCGTTCTTCACGGCGTACTTCTTCATCCGCGTCGTGAACGACAACCCGTGGCCGGCCGACGGGACCCACCTGCCCGTCGCCGTGGCGGGCGTCAACACGGCGATCCTGCTGTCGTCGAGCCTCACGATGCACTGGGCCCTCGTGTCGGCCAAGAACGAGAACCGCTTCGGGCTGCGGGCCGGGCTCGCCACCACGCTGCTCCTGGGGATCACGTTCCTCACCGTGCAGATCAACGAGTACGTGCACATCGGGTTCGCCCCGCACGACCACGCGCAGGGCACGATCTTCTACTGCCTCACCGGGCTGCACGGCGCCCACGTGTTCATCGGGCTCACGCTGCTCACGTTCGCCACGCTCAGGGCCTTCCGGGGTCACTTCTCGGCGAAGGAGCACCGCGGCGTCGAGGTGCCCGGGATCTACTGGCACTTCGTCGACGTGATGTGGATCATCGTCTACTCGACGATCTACGTCCTCTAGCCACCGATGCTCAACCCGCTCCGATCCGAGGCGGAGGCCTTCCGCTTCCTCGTCTGGGTAGTCGTGGTGGTCGGCGTGATCGTCGCGACCGTCCTGATCGTCCGGGCGGTCACCTGACCGACGTCGAGCTCGCCGAGCTGGCCGCCCGCGCGGCCGCGGCGATCCTGCTCGAGCGCTTCGGCGGTCCCGCGAGCGGCGTGGACCACAAGTCGTCGGCCACCGACATGGTCTCCGACGCCGACCGAACCGCGGAGGACGCGATCGCCGAGCTGATCCGGCGCGAGCGCCCCGACGACGCGCTTCTCGGCGAGGAGGGCACCGCCGCGGGCGGATCGAGCGGCAGGCGCTGGGTCGTGGACCCGCTCGACGGGACCACCAACTACCTCTACGGACTGCCGGTCTGGGCCGTGAGCGTCGCGGTGGAGGATGCGGACGGCGGCGTGGCTGGCGTCGTCCTCGACCCGACCCGCGACGAGCTGTTCGCCGCCGCGCGCGGCGAGGGCGCCACACTCGGCGGCGCCCCGATCCGGGTCCGGGACGGGACGCCCCTCGAGGAGTCGCTGATCGCCACGGGCTTCGCCTACGGCGCGGCGCAGCGCGCCGAGCAGGCGCGCGTGCTCCAGCACGTCCTCCCCCGCGTACGCGACGTGCGCCGCGCGGGGGCGGCGGCGATCGACCTCGCCTGGGTCGCGGCGGGGCGTCTCGACGGGTACTTCGAACGCGGCCTCAACCCCTGGGATTGGGCCGCGGGGCGCCTGCTCGTTGCCGAGGCGGGGGGTGCGGTGGCCGATTTGCGGGGGGAGCCCGCCGGGCTCGTGGCCGCCGGTTCCAGCCTTGCGGGCGAGCTGATGGCGCTCGTCACGCAGGCGGAGAGCTAGTCCGGCGTTGCATTCCGGACGCCCGGCTTGCTACCGTCGCGCATGTAAGAGCCGGTATGAACCGGTGGAATCGTCAGTGCAAGCTCGCAGGTTGCTCACAAGCCTCCTTTCGCAGCGGCACGGACAAAGGAGGACGTAAGTACATGGCAACCGGAACCGTCAAGTGGTTCAACGACGACAAGGGCTTCGGCTTCATCACTCCCGATGAGGGCGGCAAGGACCTGTTCGTCCACCACACCGGCATCGCCGGTGAGGGCTTCCGCTCCCTCTCCGAGGGCGCGAAGGTCGAGTTCGACTCGCAGGCGGGCGACAAGGGCCCGAAGGCGGTCAACGTCCAGGCCATCTAGGTCCGGCCAGGCACCGAACTGGGAGTAGCCCGCGCCGCCCGGCGCGGGCTACTTGACTGTCAGGGTGCCCTTCATGCCGCCGGCCTCGTGGCCGGGGACGGCACAGAAGAACTCGTAGGTACCGGGCTTGAGGGTGGCGGTGAAGGTCGACGTGCCGCCCGAGCCCACGACCGGCCCCGAGCCGGTGACCGGTCCCTTCAGCGCAATGTTGTGCTGGATCGGGGCCTTGTTCGGCATCACGAACTTGATCGGCCCCGGCGGGGCGGTGGCCTTGTCGGTGACGAACGCGAGCGCCCCGCTCGGGTCGGAGGGGATCGTGAGGGTGCCGCCCTTGGCCGCCACCGGCGGGCCCTTCTTCGGCGCGGCCGCGGCGGCGAGGAACCCGGAGTCCTGTCCGGGTCGCGCCGCGGCATAGGCCACGTAGGCCGCCACGTCGCGCGCGTTCTCCCCCGTCACCAGGTGCGGCGGCATCGCGCTGCCGCGGCGCGGGTGCGCAATCTGGTGACCCACGAAGCCTTCGATGGAGGTCTGGCCGAGCCCCGCGCGGCGGTCCGCGAGGAACGCTTGGTCGAGGTTCGGCCCCACCGTGCCCTTGGTGCTGGCACGCGCGAGCGTGTGGCAGCTGCCGCACGTGCCCTTGCCGGCGAAGAGCTTCTTGCCGTTCGCGAGATCGGGCGACTGCTCACGGCCGCAGCCGGCCAGAGCCACCAGCGCGGCGAGCGCCAGGAGCGCGATCAGGCGGATCCTCGTGTCCTTCCGGGGGAGCAAGGCGGCCGTAGGTTATCCGCTCGGACGGCGCGGTGGAGGCCCTCAGGCGGGAGGCTCGGGGAGCTGGTCGAGCCGCCCCTGGGCGGCGGCGATCACGCCCTCGGCCACGGTCTCCCAGCCGTAGCGCTCGCGCGCCAGCTCGGACAGCGCCGCCCGCGCGCGGGATCGCCGGTCGTCCGGCAGCTCGAGCCAGCCGGCGAGCCGCTCGGCGATCGCCTCGACGGCGCCCGGGCCCGGCTCGAACGACAGGAGGCGCGCGATCTCGGGCTCCACAGCCGGCTCGAACGTGCGCGTGACCTCCCGGAGCCCCGAGTGCGCCGCGGAGACGGGCAGGGCGCCGCAGGCGGCCGCCTCGACGGCGACCATGCCGAACGCCTCGGGGAAGGTACTGGGCACCACCTGGGCCTCGCACGCGGGCAGCAGGTCGGGCAGGTCCGAGTGCTCGAGGCGACCGGTGAACGCCACGCCGTCCATCGCGGTCGTCGCGGCGTCCGCGTAGCGCTCCCGCTCCTCGCCCTCCAGGCCGTCGAGAAAGCTCGCCAGGTAGGCGAGCTCGCCGGGCGGGCCGCCCTCGAGCTCGCGCCCTCTCGCCGCCACCTCGCGCGCCTCGCCCAGGTCGCCCCGTCCGAGGGCGGCGCGCAGCCGTTCGAGCCCGTCGCGGTAGGTGCCGAAGCCCACGACGCACAGGCGCGCCTCGGGCACCCGCTGCGCCACGAGCGGCCACGCTGCCAGCAGCAGGTCGACGCCCTTCGAGACGATCAGCTTGCCCACGAAGCTCACGATCCGCTCGCGCGCCGGGTCGAGCGACGCCAGCACCTCGGCGGCACCCTCCTCCCCGCCCCAGCCGGCCGTGCCCCCGCGCAGGCGCTCGGCGAGCGCGCGCAGGCCGGCGGTCGCATCGTCCGGCGTCCGCGGCCGGAACGT
>JAXDHW010000097.1:0-2929 GCA_034664365.1 Thermoleophilaceae bacterium | reverse complement strand
CGCCTCGCGGAGCTCGCCGGGCTCGCCGCTCTTGAGCACGAGCCCCTTCGCGCCGCAGTGCAGAGCACGGTCGAGCTCATGGCGGTCGAGCTGCCCGAGAAACAGGACGATGCCGGCGTCGAAGGCCGTGGCCGCGCGCAGCATGGGCTCCGCTCCGCCCGGAATCCCGAGATCGACGAGGGCCACGTCGGGCCTCCGCTTGCGAATGAGGTCTGCCCCGCACCGCGCGTCGTCAGCTGCGCCGATGACGTGGTGGCCCCAGCTTCGGACCAGCAGTTCGGTGCCCTTCCGGAGCGTCCGGTTGGCGTCCACCAATACGAGGTCGAGCGGAGTGTCGGTATGCATGTTCATGTCGTCGGTCGCCGCGCGCCCCAGACCGATCCGTCGATCGACCGATCTCCCGACGTACGTGTTGATCCGTTCGGACTAGTCGGTCAGGCGAGCTCGCCGGACGGCAGCACGAACCGCCGCGGCGCGGGGTCTCCGCCGCGGCCGCCGTCGGACCGGGTCTGGTGCAGGCCGCCGCTGGGACTCGCGACAGCCGCCTCGGGCTCGCCGCCGTGGGCGACGATCCACCCGATGACCGATCTGAAGTCGGCTCCCTCGGCCAGGATCGCGGCGCGCTCGATGACCTTGCCGCCGGAGCGGTTGGGGCGGGCCAGCCGCGTGACGAGGGCGCGAATCGCCTCGTCGTCAGCCGGCGTCACAGCTGTTGCTCCGAGCGCCTCGCCTCGTACAGGGAGGCGTCTGCCCGCGCGATCAGATCGCGCAGAGTGTCGTCTGGCTCCAGGCGCGCGCACCCGACGCTGATCGAGCACCCCTCCCAGAGCTTGGCAAGGGCCGCCTGGATCCCGGCGAAGCGAAGGCGGGCCTCGTCGAGGTCGGTGTCGGCCAGCATGCACACGAACTCGTCGCCTCCGAACCGAACGACCGGATCGTATGAGCGCAACTTGGAGCGCATGACCGCCACGACGTCGACCAGCAGCGCGTCGCCGGCGGCGTGGCCGTCGCGGTCGTTGAGCTTCTTGAGCCCGTCGACGTCCACGAACGCGAGCACGAGTTGGCCGTCCGCACGCCGCGCGCGGTTTATCTCGGCCTGTAGCGCGATGTTGCCCACCCCGCGCCGGTAGGTCCCCGTCAGCTCGTCGATGTGTGTTTCCAGCAGAGCCTGCTGTGCATGGTCGCGATCGATGGCGGCCTGCTTGCGGTCGGCCGCGGCGCGCTCCCGGTCCTTCGCGGCTCGCGCCCGGTCGACCGCGGCCTGCGCGCGATCGGCGACGCCTCCTGCGCTGCGCGGCGACAGGCGGTCGCGGACGGCGGCCGCCTTATCCCGGGCCTCGGCTGAGAGGTCGCGCAGGCGGGCTATGTCGTCGCGACGGGCGGCCGCTTCGAGGCGGTCAGCCGTCGCCTCGCTGCGCAACCCGGCAACGGCGTCCCGACTCGCGGTGTTCTCCGCGCGCGCCGTCTGCGCGAGGTCATGGGTTCGCCGTCGGGCTTCGTCCATGGGACCGAGGGCCAGCTCGCGATCGGCCGCTTCCTGATCGCGGTCAGCAGCGCTCTGGTCGGTGCCGGCCAATGCCTCGTCGCGATCGGAGGCCGCCTGGTCGGACTCCACGACTGTCTGGTCCAGGTCCGATGCGGTCTGGTCGGCGTCCGACGCCGTCTGGTCGGCGTCCAACGCCGTCTGGGCCAGGTCCAACGCCGTCTGCGTCCGATCGGTGGCCCGTGCCGGTTCACCCTCGGCGCCGCGGCCGGGGAGCCGTCCGTTGCTCGAAGGTCCTGGGGGAGGGCCGCTAGAGGCCATTGGCGCCTAGCTCCTTGGGTTGAATGGTCGCATGTGGGCGCGAAGCTCCGCGCACTTCACAGTGTGCGCCGATTGCACGCGCAGCACCACTGCTCAAATTGATGAAATTGCAGCGCATTACCCCTCGGTCGAGTGAGGAATGAAGTAACGCGCGGCCGCCTGGGCACGGTTTCTGACCCCGAGCTTCCGCAGGATGTTCTTGACGTGAGACTTGACCGTGTTCTCCGAGATCACCAGACGACGGGCCACGTCCGCGTTGGTCGCGCCCCCGGAGATCATTCCGAGGATCTCGCGCTCTCGCTCCGTCAGCAGATCCGACGAGGAGGCGCCCGCGGCGGTGTCCAGATCGTCGAGCTGTCGCGCGAGCAGGTCCAGTCGCGTGCCGACCGCCGCCAGCGACTGGACCGCGTCGGCATGGATCGCCGACGCCAGTCGCGTTCGCTCGTCGCTCTTCGTCCGCCCCACGTGCAGGGTGTCCCGGCTCTCGAGCTCTGGCGGAAGACCCTGCGTCGTCTCCCTCAGGTAGCTCAGCGCGATCTCGTACGGCGCCAGGCTCTGCACGACGATGGCGGCGGCGCGTTCGACGACGTTGGCGGCATCGCTGACGCTCCCCGCGCCTGCCACCGCGCGTCCGAGCGCCGCGTGGTACGCGCCGATCAGGCTGAGCAGGCCGCCCTCGATCCCCACCGTCCGCCGTCCCACGTCGTCAGCGTCGCCAAGCGCCCGCTCCACGTTGCCGCTGAGGTAGCCGTCCACGATCAGGGCATAGGTCTGCTCGAGCGCGGACGGGCCCACGACTACTCGAGCAGCCCCCGTCGCATTGCCTCGGCCACGGCTGCGGCGCGGTCGGACACGCCGAGCCTCTGATAGAGACCCTGGAGGTGGCTCTTCACCGTGCCCTGACTCAGGTGGAGACGCTTTGCCATCTCGGGTCCGGAGCAACCGTCGGCCACCAGCTTGAGGACCTCCTGCTCGCGCGGTGTCAGCACGGGCCTCGAGGTGGCGGCGCGCGAGCGGATCTCGGCCGCGATGCCGTCCTGGACCTCGGGCGGGAGAACCGTGCCCCCACGCGCCACGACCAGCACCGCGTCGCAAACGACGTCGCCGGGCGCGTCCTTGGAGAGA
>JAXDHW010000363.1:0-3113 GCA_034664365.1 Thermoleophilaceae bacterium | reverse complement strand
CGACCGTGGGCCGCGGGAGCTACCCGACGACGGGAACCGTGCGCTGGTTGGCTAGCCGCGTGAGGGTGCGCTGCATCCGGCTCGTCACGAGCGTGTAGCCCTCCTCGACGTCCGGGTTGCGGCCGAGCTCCTTGCGGAGGTCGATCGGCGGCATCACGCGGACCCGGATCTTGGCCGGCAGCGGGATCCGGCCCGGGAAGTCGAGGATCGTGACGCCGAACGGCGGGCCGATCACGGGCGGCACGACCTTGAGCCGCGCCAGCTTGTCGAGCGACAGGGCCTTGGCGATCCGGCGGCCGCGGCCGAGGAAGAGCGCGGTCTCCTGCCCGCCCAGTGCGACGATCGGTACCACGGGCACGCCGCGCTCGAGGGCGAGCTTCACGAAGCCGGTCCGCCCGGCGAAGGTCACGTCGCTCGTCTCCCACGAGGGGCGGAAGCTCTCCTCGTCGCCGCCCGGGTAGACGAGCAGCGCGGCGTCGCGGTCGAGCGCGCGCCGCATGTTCTTGCGCGAGGCCGGCACGGTGCCGTAGCGCTGCACGAGCGTGCGCAGTCCCGGCATCTTGAACACGAGGTCGTGGGCGAGCTGGTGGAAGAGGCGATCGGGTCCGAAGTGGTCGTAGAACGCCTGCGCGAAGACGAACGTGTCGGCGATCATCGTGCCGCCGGAGTGGTTGCCCACGAGGAGCACGGGGCCGCTGTCGGGGATCCGGTCGAGGCCCGAGACCTCGGCGCGGAAGTACGTGTTCGACAGCGTTCGGAGGGCCGGCAGCGTGGCGCGGATGTAGTCCGGGCTGCGCGCGTCGAACGGGTCGTCGGGCGGTCCCTCGGCGTCCGTCACGCCGAGCAGGTCGACCGCCGCGAGCGAGTCCTCGGCGGCCGCCTCGGCCATCCGAACGGCGCCGCGAACCGTCGCCAGCGCGGCTCCAGCACGGGAGTTTTGGGTGCCTGCCATTACTACTTCTCTACCCATGCCAGGATTGGGGCATGCAAAACCCTTCGAACACGCGCAGCATCAAGATCGGTGAGGACGAGCGCACCGGGTGGTCGTCGGACCGCCCGCGGCGCGGCGGCGGCCCGCCGCGGCCGGCCGACATCTCGGTGCGCTGCCGCGCCCTGAGCCCCGCGGAGGCGCTCCGCTACTCGCCCGGCAGCCTGCTCCTGGTGGCCTCGGCGTCCGCCGAGCAGCGCGACTACTTCGTCGAGCGGCTGATCACCGACCGGGCCTCGGTCCTGTCGCTGGACAAGGTCCGCCGGCTCCTGGCGGGCCGGGTGCCCGAGGACGAGATCGAGGCGCGGGCGGCCGAGCTGCTCGACGCCGCGGCGTCCAAGCGATTCGAGGCCAACGAGAGCGTCGTGATCGCGGCCAAGGGGCTCGACCCCGACGAGCGTGAGCGCTACGCGCGCCTGGCGGCGAGCCACCGGCGCCCGCGGCACGTGATCCTCGTGGAGGCCCCGCAGGATCAGGTCGAGGAGGAGGACCGGCGGGCGCTCAACGAGCTCCGCCGCCGCCTCGACGCCGGCGAGCTCGGTTCCGAGGGCTTCCAGACCGCCCTCCGCCTCGGTGGTGCGTCGGTCTCGGAGCTGAAGCGGATCGCGTTCGCTCCCGAGCCCCGCGACGACTAGGCGCCGCGACGGCGATACCGGACTCGGCCAGCTCGTCGTCGAGCGCGAGGTCGCGGCCGATCTGGCCCATGAGGGCCACCTGGTCGGGGATCACGAACGTGACCCCGGTGCCGTTGCGGCCCGCCCGGCCGGTGCGCCCGACGCGGTGGACGTAGCCGTCGCGGTCGTCGGGAGCGTCGTAGTTGATGACGTGGGTGATGTCGTCCACGTCGAGGCCGCGCGCGGCGACGTCGGTGGCCACGAGGGTGTCCACGCGGCCGGCGCCGAAGCTCGCCAGCGCGCGCTCGCGCTGCCCCTGGCTCTTGTTGCCGTGCATGGCGAGGGCCTCGATGTCGTGCGTGCGGAGGCGCTTGACGAGCCGGTCGGCCCCGCGCTTGGTCCGGACGAACACGAGCGTGAGCCCGCGGTCCTCCTGGCGCAGCTCGCGCACGAGTGCGCCGACCTTGTCCGCGTGGCCGACCCGTACGAAGCGGTGCTCCACGTCGCCGCGGCGGTCGACGTGCGGGGTGTGCGAGTGCGTGCGGGCCTCGTGGGTGAAGGCCTGCGCGACGCGGCGGACCTCGCCGTCGAGCGTGGCGGAAAAGAACAGGGTCTGGCGCCGGCGCGGGACGCGGGCGACGATGCGGTCGACAGCGGGCCGGAAGCCCATGTCGAGCATGCGGTCGGCCTCGTCGAGCACGAGGATCCGGACGTGCTCCAGGGTGACCGCGCCACGCGCGATCAGGTCCTCGAGCCGGCCGGGCGTGGCAACGATGATGTGTGCGCGCGCGGCGGCCTTGCTCTGGCGCTCGATGCCGGCGCCGCCGTAGACAGCCGCCACGGTGAGGGCGCGGGAACGCGCCAGCTCGCGCGTCTCCTCGACGATCTGGATGGCCAGCTCGCGGGTGGGGGCGAGCACGAGCGCCGCGGCGCGGCGGTCGGAGGCCTGGATGCGCTCGACGATCGGCACCGCGAACGCCAGCGTCTTGCCGGATCCGGTGGGCGACTTGACGAGCACGTCGGTGCCCGCGAGCGCGTCGGGGAGGACGAGGGACTGCACCGGGAAGGCGCGGTCAAAGCCGCGTGCCGCGAGGGCATCGGCCACCGGGCGTGAGACGCCCAGGTCGGAAAAGGACTGCATGTGAACTCCTTGCTGGCGGCCGGCCGGAGCCGGCGCCTAGACGATTCGGGAGATTCGACTGACCCGGACCGCCGGAGCGCACGAGACAAAGAACCTCGCGGGAGGCGAAATTGCCCAACCCGCCTGGACGACGCTAGCAGGACGCCAGCGCCCGAAATCTCTACGATCAGCGCGAAGCGGCCTCTGACGGTCGATTTACCTACTTCACCGAGCGGCGGACGAGCCTGCACTCGGACACCGGTTGGGAAAGGGAGACACATGACTGCCGTGGCCTGGAAGGAAACGCTTGCTCCGTACGCGCGGCCGCGCCTGGGCAGGAGCCTGCTCGACCTGGCGACGTCCGTCGTGCCCTACCTGGCGCTCTCGGTCG
>JAXDHW010000139.1:0-3281 GCA_034664365.1 Thermoleophilaceae bacterium | reverse complement strand
GGCCCGGACGGGCGCGGCGAGTTCGTGGTCGGCGAGGCGTGGATCGGGCACGTGCGCCTGTCCATCGTCGACCTCGAGGGCGGGGACCAGCCGCTGAGCACGCCGGACGGCCGCCTGCATCTGGTGGGTAACGGCGAGATCTACAACCACCGGCGCCTGCGCGAGCGGCTCGGGCCTGGGTCCTTCGTCACCGAGTCCGACAACGAGGGCGCCCTTCAGTTGGTGGCTCAGAAGGGTCCCGAGGGCCTGCGGGAGCTGTGGGGGATGTACGCCGTCGTCGCCGCCGGCGAGGACGGGACCTTTGTCGCCGGGCGTGACCCGGTGGGGATCAAGCCGCTGTACTGGGCCCGGCGGGGGGAGGAGGTCCGTTTCGCGTCCGAGCTGGTGGCCTTCGACGAGGAGTGGCGGGAGGCGGTGGAGCTGTTCCCACCTGGGTGCTACTGGACTCCGGAGGCGGGTTTGGTGCGCTTCGCCCGGGCGGTGGCCGATCCGGTGGCGGCGCGCTACCCGCCGCCGTCGCGGGCCGGCCAGCCCCCGCCGGGGCAGCTCGTCGCGGACCTCCGAGACATGCTGGTGCGGGCGGTCGAGCGGCGGATGATGGCCGACGTGCGGATCGGAGTGTTCCTCTCCGGCGGCCTCGACTCGTCGATCGTCGCCGCGATCGCGGCGAGTACGGCGCGCCGTCGCGGCTACGTGCTGCCGACCTTCGCGGTTGGAACCGCGGCCAGCCCCGACCTGGCGGCGGCGCGGCTGGTGGCCGAGTTCCTGGGCACCGAGCATCACGAGCGCGTCTACACCCCGCGGGAGGCCCGGGCCGTCCTGCCCGAGGTGGTCCGCTCGATCGAGTCGTTCGATCCTTCCCTGGTGCGGTCGGCCGTCCCCAACTACCTCCTCTCCGAGCTCGCTGCGCGGACGGTGAAGGTGGTCCTCACCGGCGAGGGAGCCGACGAGTTGCTCGCCGGGTACGAGTACGTGCGCGACTGCGCCTGCGAGGACGACTTGCACCGGGAGTTGGTGCGCACGGTGGAGAGCCTCCACGGACTCAACCTCCAGCGCTGTGATCGGGTGACCATGGCCCATGGGCTCGAGGCCCGCGTCCCGTTCCTCGACCTCGACATGATCGCCCTGTGCATGGCCATCCCCGCCGGTTGGAAGACGTGCGGGGCCGGGCGCCCGGAGAAGCTCATCCTCCGCGAGGCGTTCGCCGGCTGGGTGCCCGAGGAGATCCTGTGGCGCGAAAAGGCGCAGTTCGGGGACGGCAGCGGCGCCGCCGACGTGCTGGCGCTCGAGGACGGCTCCCAGGAGGAGCGCTACCGGCGGATCTTCGTCGCGCACCTGGGGGGCATCGACCCGGCCCGGACGCTCACCCGGTTCGCCACCGCGTGATCGCGGGGGGATCAGCCCCGGTCAGGCGTCGCCTCCCTCCTCGGCCAGCCGATTGGCCTCGCGGGCGACGAGGGCGAGCCGCGCCTCGCGCACGAGCGGGACCTCGTAGCGGCGGCGGCGCACGGCGCCGAGGTCGATCTCGACGGTGATCAGCGCCTCCTCGTGGTTGGGCGCCTGGGAGACGATCATCCCCCATGGGTCCACGACGTGCGAGCCGCCCCAGAACCGGAGGCCGGGCTCGTCTCCGACGCGGTTCACGAAGACCACGAAGCACTGGAACATACGGGCGTAGAAGACGGTGATGTCGCGCCAGTAGGTCTCCGAGTCGTAGCGGTCGGGGAAGCGGCTCTGGGCCGAGTTGGTCGGGATGTAGAGCACGCGCGCCCCGTCCTGCACGGCGAGGAACCCGATCTGGGGCTGCCAGGCGTCGTTGCAGATGAGGGTGGCCACGCGGCCGTGGCGCGTGTCGAAGGCGCGCATCGCCTGGCCTGGGGAGAAGTACTTGCGCTCCTCGAAGACGTCGTAGGTCGGCAGGAAGAGCTTGCGATGACAGTGCCGGCGGCCATCGGTGTCGTAGTAGCCGGCAGCGTTGTAGTTGTGCACGCCGAGGCCGTCCTCGTGGAAGCCGAGGAGCACGTCGGTTCCCGGCGCCACCCGCGCCAGGTCGAGCAGGCGCGGGTCGACCCCGGAGATCGAGGTGTCGACGTCGACCCGGCCGAGCGAGTAGCCGGTCAGGAACAGTTCGGGGAAGACGACGAGATCCGATCCGTGCTCCCCGGCCCGGCGGATCAACGTGGCGGCGCGGGAGAGGTTCTCCTCGACGTCGCCCAGGCGGCTGGCCGCCTGGGCGAGGGTGATCCTCATCGCCTGTGCCGGGGGTGAGCGCCCATCGCCGGTCGAGCCTACCTCGCGTCAGCCCGGGGGCTCGTTTGGCGCCGGTCACGCGGGGTAGGGGCCATACGAGCCGCTGTGGCGGCTGTTCCCATCAAGAGGAGTTTCATGGCCGTGGTCGGCAACGCACACTACGCGGTGCATCTACCCCCCAAAGCCGCCCGGAAAGAACTCGATCAGGATCAGGAATGGTGTGAGATCGAGCAGGGCGGCAAGCGCCGACGGATCCGCTTCCACGACTACGCGGCCATCTACGCCGTTCCCGGCCTCTACGAGCAATTGTTCGTCGATCGCCTGGATTGCGCATCCCCGCGCGTGGTCACCGAGTTGCTGGGCGCGCAATTGCGGACCGCGGGCATCAGCGCCGCCGAGCTCAGCGCGCTCGACTTCGGCGCCGGCAACGGCATGGTCGGCGAGCTTCTCAAGGATCTGGGCATCGGCGAGATCGTCGGCATCGACCTGCTCGAGGAGGCGCGCGACGCGGCGCACCGCGATCGCCCGGGCCTCTACGACGACTACCTCGCGCTTGACCTCACGGCCTTGGAGCCCGACGAGCGGCGCGCGCTCATGCGCCGCGACTTCGACCTCATCACCTGCGTCGCCGCCCTCGGCTTCGGCGACATCCCGCCCTTGGCCTTTGCCGAGGCGTTCAACCTCGTCGCCTCGCCCGGCTGGATCGCCTTCAACATCCGTGATCGCTTCTTCGAGGTCGAGGACTCGACCGGCTTCGGTGGCTTCATCCTGCGGATGCTGCGCGAGGGGATCCTCGAGGAGCGCGCCCGCGAGCGCTACACACATCGCGTCTCGGTGGCCGGTGAGCCGCTCGAGTACTTCGCGGTGATCGCCGAGAAGCGCGACGACGTCCCGTTGCACTGGACCCGCGACCTCGACCGCTGAGCCCGCCGGCGGGCCGGTGGTGGCCCGTCCCCAACGCGATCAGGGCCAGGCTGATCTGGCCTAGGTCCCGGACTCGTATTTGAAGGAGATCGCCAGGCGGACGCGGA
>JAXDHW010000011.1:0-10621 GCA_034664365.1 Thermoleophilaceae bacterium | reverse complement strand
CCGATGTCCACGAGGTTCGCGGAGCTCGAGTTGGCGTTGTTGACCGCGTAGACGATGCCGTAGAAGTTCATGGTGCCGCCGAAGGAGATCCCGCCGGTGTACACGAGGAGCATCCCGGGGCTCGTGGGCGAGTTGACCGACTGGCTACCCGTGTAGCTGCAGCCGCCGGTCTCGATGTATACGAGGGGGGCGCTCGGCAGCGTGGCCGGGCAGGTCGCGTAGTACGTGCCCGCCGCCTGGGCGCGCGCCTTGAGCGTGGCGATGTCGGCCGCCGGCATCGCGCTCGGCAGGGTCGTGTCCGACTTGTAGGCCGGCGGCCAGACCTGGCCCTTCGTGGCCACGAAGTTCATGCAGGTGTCGCCCCGCTGCGGCGCGCCCGCGCCGGGCGTGCAGCGCACCATCACTCCGGGCCCCGTCCCCGGGTCGACCATGGCCTTCTTGCCGTTGTTCGAGGTGGAGAAGCTGCCGGCGGTGACCACGCCGCGCGGGAAGTTCTGCCCGACCGGGAACGCCCGCAGGAGGGCCACGATCACACGAGTCCGTCCGCGCACCGTGGCCTGCGCGCGCAGCCACACCAGGTTGTCGCCGCCGCCGCCGGCCGGGCCGCTCGCGTCGTATGCGGGCTGGCTGGCCGTGGCGGTGTCGTCGTAGTACGCGCCGAGCCCGTTGTCGCGGATCGTGATCGCCCACGAGGAGGAGGTGAAGTCGGAGTTCGTGAAGCCGCGCAGCAGGTTTCCCGGATCGGGGCAGGCGGTGCTCGTTGAGACCTGCGTGCAGGTGCCGAACGCATTCGCGGAGCTGCTCGGCCAGTTCGACGCGAGCAGGTTGGCCTGCGCGTTGAGCGCCCCTTCGGAAAGGGTCAGCGAGTTCTCCTTCACGCGCTCGGTTCCGGTTTGGAGCGTCTGCTGGTCGGCGTAGGCCGCGATCGCCAGGCCGAGGCCGAGCATGAGCCCCGCGATCATCAGCGCTATGGGGAGGGCGATGCCGGACTCGGAGCGCAGGCGGCGCCGGAGGTGTGCGAGCGACGCGATCACGGCGCCGTCACGTTCGTCGGCCCGGAGTCGGTCTCGAGGCCACCGGCGTCGAAGACCTGGAGCAGGATCCTGCGGGTGCCGGCCGCGGGTGCCGTGTACGTGTAGAGCACGCCGCTCCCGACCTTCGTCGTGTCGTCACATGTGGCGTTGCTCGTGACGTCGCACCAGCGGAAGGTCAGAGGAAGGTTCTCGGGGTCGCTCGACGCCGCGGCGTTCAGGGTGATCTGCTTCGTGCCGGTCGCGCCGGGTGTCGCGGTGAAGCTCGCGGTGGGGGCCCCGTTCTGATTGCGCAGGAACACGCCGCTGGCGAGCTCCGTCTCGAACGGCCTGTCCGTCGGGTCACGGTCGGTGAAGACGTCCACACGGATCTGCGTGATCAGGTTGAGCTCCGCGGTGGTCGGCGGATTGCCAGCCGG
This sequence comes from Thermoleophilaceae bacterium, assembly GCA_034664365.1. Classification (GTDB taxonomy): domain Bacteria; phylum Actinomycetota; class Thermoleophilia; order Solirubrobacterales; family Thermoleophilaceae; genus AC-37. The sequence continues at coordinate 9,171 of JAXDHW010000011.1, read as the reverse complement.
CGCGGGGTAGTAGGCGAACAGCGGGGCGGTGGCCGTCCGGCGGGTGACCTTTGGCGAGCTGGCCGCAACGGTCATGTTCGTGATGTAGCGCGCGGCCAGGCGCTTCGTGCCCCACGCGTTGTCCGGGCAGGCGCTCGCGACCGGCATCGAGCTGGGCACGGCGGCCGTGGTCCAGGTGAGCTTCTGCTCCCAGAGCGACGCACTCGCGGTGGTCGCTGGAGCGTTGGTCGTGTCGAGGCAGTAGCGGACGCGCATCAGGTTGCGGGTGTTCTGGCTGCCGGCCGGCTTCGTGCCGGGATTGACCGTCTCGAAGACGAGGTCGTAGGAGCTCGCGCGGTTCATCAGCTGGCTCTGCCCCGCGATGTTGCGGAGCTGGTGCTCGAGGAAGTCGAGCGTCGTGCGCGCGTTGGTGAGCCCGTCGTTGCCGTTCTGGGTGTTCCGCTCCGTGGTCTGCGCGACCTGGAAGGGGACGAGCGCTGTGCCCAGGACGAGTACGAGCAGGCTGGCGGCGATGAGGAGCTCCATGAGCGAGAAGCCGCTCTCGTCGCGCAGCCTCTGCCGCATCAGCACGAGCTCCCGCAGCCGGTTGGGACGACGGGGATCGACTCGTCGAGCTTCGTGTCCACCGCGGTCAGCTGGTAGCTCTTGGGGGTCGACGTGCCCTCCCAGAGCGTGATGGTGTTGCTCGACTCGGCCGCGCTTGCACCGCACGGCGTAGACGGGTTGCCGAACGGCGTCCGGTCGACGCGATCGAGGTAGCCAAAGGCGGTCACCCCCGCGCTCTTGGTGTAGATGCGGAAGAAGTCCACGCAGTCGCCTGCGTCGGGGTCGCCGGTCACCGGGGTGCAGCCGGTGATGTTGCCCGGAAGCGTCCACGTGAACGTGATCGTGGTGAGGCTCCGCGTGGCCGTGAGGTTGCGCGGCGAACACGGCCGGGTGTCGGCCACGTTCACGTCGGCCGAGAGCGGCGGATTGCCGTTGCCCAGCTGCTGCGTCCCGTCGGCGTTCAGCGCGTACGGCGTGACGCGATACTTCACCGTCGGGACGCTTCCCGACGTGGGGCGCGTCGGCGCGCCGGTGTCCTGGCAGCCGCGGATCAGCATGGAGTTGGTAGAGCAGGCGTTCACGCCGGATGCCGTGCCCACGAAGCGCAGCGTCTGGAAGCCGATGACGTCGTGGTCGATCCTCACGCCCGCCGTGTTGCTCGGGTAGAACTCGACCTCGGGGGTGCCGGAGGTCGTGCTGCCGGACTGGAGGTAGAGGTGGTTACGGCCCGCCACGGGGATCCAGGCGTTCGGGTCGGGCAGGTACCGGTTGAGCGTCACGCTCACCGGCTTGGGGTCGCTCAGGGCCGTGTTGCCGCTCGAGTCGAAGACCTGCGCGGTGACGGTGTAGGGGCCGTCGGGCTGCGCGTCCGGGAGGTTCCACTGGGCGGCGAAGGTGGTCGCGGGGCCGCTCGTCGTGGCGAACACCTGGCCGTCGACGGCGAACTTGACCTTCTGTGCGGTTGCCGCCGTGGTGGCGGTGAACCAGACGCTCTTGGGCGAGACGGTCGAGGCGGTCGGCCCGTTGCCGTAGGCGCCGCTGGGGCAGCTCAGGAAGTTGCCCGGGCAGCGCGCGACCTGGCCGTTGTAGAGGGTCGTCTTGGTGGTGTCGATCGCGATCGACGCGATGTCGATGGTGCTGCCGGCCCCGCCACCGGTACCGCCGGGGTTCGCCGTGCGGTTCTGGCCGACGATCGTCGTTCCGGTTATCGACGTGCCGAGACCCGTCGGGGGCGTGATGCTGAGCGTGACCCGCCGGTAGTCGTCACCGTTGCTGTCGCCGGTCCCGGCGAGGCTGTCGGTGCAGAAGTTGCTCGCGGCCGGGTGGGTCGCCTTGCCGTCGCTCGGATCGTCGACGGTGCAGACGGCCGCCGTGACCGAGAAGGTCACCCCGTTTCGCTTGATGTCCCAGGTGGCCGGCGTGCTGGGCACGTCGTCGGCGAAGCCGCGGGTCTGGAGCGCACTGACGATCGTCGACGAGGTGATCTGCGAGTACGGAAGCCCCTGACCGGCGTCGAGGAGGTCGCGCAGCACGTTGTTCGCGGTCTGCCGCATCTTCGCGGTGCCGGACTGGCTGCTGGCCCGCTCCATGAGCGTCACCATGCCGAGCACGGCGACCAGGATCACCCCGATCGCCATCATCACCTCGATCAGGGTGAACCCCGCGCTGCCCGAAATCTGGCGCACCCGCCGCATAACAGGTGCTACATCGGCGTCGGAGTCCAGGACTTGAAGCCCAAGCCCGACGCCCGGGCCGCCCCCCATCCGTCCAGAAACGCGCCGCGCCCGGCGCCGCCGGCCGACCTACTTGGGGTCTATGCGCGTGCGCGCGCGGGTCAGGCGGACGTCTGCTCGGTCCAGGTGGCCCCGTCCCAGTAGCGCAGGCGCGCCTGCCCCTGGGGATCGGGGTACCAGCCCGCCGGCGGGCCGGACGACGCGCCGCCGGCCGCCTCGGAGCCGCCGGCCGGAGCCGCACCGGCGGGCGACGCGACACCCGAGGCGGGAGCGCCGGTGGGCGGTGCCGCCGCGCCCGGCGTGGCGGTGGACGTGCTGCTGCCGAGCCCGGCCGGCGGCTGCGCCGCCGGGCGCTCGTCCGAGACACCCGTTGCGTCGGCGACGCGGGCTGCCAGGTCGGGACGCTCCGTGAGCACTCCCCCGGCGAGGATGGCGAGCGCGCCGATCAGGCCGACGAAGGCGCCGAAGCCGAGGTTGTCCGCCTCCACGATGAACGTCAGGACGATCGTGACCGCGATCACGCCGATCCACTTGAGGAGATCCTGGTCGAGCCAGGTCACCGGCAGTGTCGCGCCGGTGGCCTTGGCGGCCCCGATCGCGAGTGCAGCGACGCCGATGACGAACAGGACGATGTCGACGAGGCTGAAGCTCTCCCAGCCGGAGGCCGACGCGTCGCCGATGCTGAGCCAGCTCAGGAAGAGCGCGATGATCAGCACCGCTCCGCCGGCGGCCGCGATCAGGGATGGCAGGTTGCTGCGAGTGGCTTTCAAGGTCTCTCCGCGTTCGGGTATGTGAGGCGACGGGGACTCTACCCGGATGGGCGGCGTCGGAACCAGTGCATACTCAGCGTGCGTGGAGCCCGTCCAGGAGATCGAGGCGCTGGTCGCCCACCACGGCCGCGCGCCCGGCACCGACGCGGAGCGGCGCGCGGCGCTGCATCTCGAGGATCGGCTGCGAGGAATGGGCCGCGACGCCCGCATCGAGCCGATCGCGATCTGGCCGCGATGGCCGCTCGCCCACGTGATCCACGCGGTCGCGGCGGTCGTCGGAAGCGTGCTGACCGTGGTGTCCCCGCTCGCGGGGGCGATCGTGCTTCTCGTGACGGCGGTGTCGACGTTCGGCGACCTGACCGGCACGTTCCAGCTCGCGCGGCGGGCCACCGGGCGCCGCGCCTCGCAGAACGTGGTCTCCCCGGAGGACGGCGACCGCCCGGGGACGCTGGTGCTCGTGGCGCACTACGACGCCGGGCGGACCGGCTACGCGTTCGGGCCGCGGATCACCGAGCGCCGGGCCGCGCTCGGGCAGCTCGCCCGGCGGCCGATCGGGCCGTTCCAACCGTTGTTCTGGTCGACGCTCGTCCTCCTCGCGTGCGCCGTGCTGCGGCTTGTCGGCCTCGACGCGACCGCGCTCACGGTCGTGCAGTACGTGGCGACGATCGTGCTCATCGTGGCCGTGCCGCTGCTCGCCGACGTGGCGCTCTCGGACGTCGTCCCCGGCGCGAACGACAACGCCTCCGGGGTGGCCTGCGTGCTCGACCTGGCCGAGCGCTACGGCGACGACCTCGAGCACTTCGACGTCTGGGTACTGCTCACCGGCGCCGAGGAGGGCATGGAATTGGGCATGCGCGCGTTCCTCCGCGCCCACCGGCGCGAGCTACCGCGCGGCCGGACCGCGTTCGTCTGCGTCGACGAGGTCGGCCACGGCACCGTCCGCTACGCGCGGCGCGAGGGCTACGTGCTGGGCCAGCGGCATCACCGCGCGCTGCTCGAGCTGTGCGAGCGGATCGCCGACGAGGACGCAGACGGGCGCTACGGCGCGCGCGCCTACGTCTCGCGCACGGCAAGCGACGCCTACGCGGCGCGCGTCGCCGGCTACCCGGCGGTGAGCGTCACCTGCCTCGGCGCGCTCGACTACGCGCCGCGCCACCACCTCGCCGTGGACACCGTCGAGAACCTCGACCCAGAGGCGATCGAGCGCGCGTTCGGCTTCTGCTCCGAGCTGGTCGAGCTGATCGACGAGCGGCTCGGGCCGGAGCTCGAGGAGGAGCTCTAGCCGAGCGCCGCGCGGATGCCGTCGAGCGCCTGCGGGTTCTCGGCGCTCGACATGTCGCCCGGGTCCTCGCCCACCGCCACGGCGCGGACCGCGCGGCGCAGGATCTTGGCCGAGCGGGTCTTGGGCAGGGCCTCGACGACCACGACGCGCGACGGCTTGAACGGGCGGCCGAGCTCGTGCGCGACCAGCTCCGCGAGCTCGCCCGGGAGACCCTCCCCGGAGCCGTCGGCCGGCGACGCCACAACGAAGCACCACACGGCCTCGCCCTTCGTCTCGTCGGGCACGCCGACGACCGCCGCCTCCGTCACCGCCTCGTGCCCGACCAGCACGGACTCGACCTCCGCCGGGCCGAGGCGCTTGCCGGCCACGTTGATCGTGTCGTCCGAGCGGCCGAGGAGGAACCACTGGCCGTCGTCGTCGATCTTCGCCCAGTCGCCGTGGCGCCAGACGCCCTCGTAGGTCGACCAGTAGGTCTCGATGTAGCGCTCCGGGTCGCCCCAGATCCCGCGCGTCATGCCCGGCCACGGTTGCTTGCAGACGAGCTCGCCGACCTCGCCGCGCACCGGCTGCCCGTCCCCGTCGAGCACGTCCATGTCCATGCCGAGCGACTGCGCCCCGAGCGAGCAGACCTTGATCGGCTCGACGGGGAACGGCGACAGGAAGCAGGCGCCCACCTCGGTCCCGCCGGAGAGGTTGATGATCGGCACCGAGCCACCGCCCGCCACGCGCTGGAGCCAGCGGTACGGCTCGGGGTTCCACGGCTCACCGGTCGAGCCGAGAACCCGAAGCGACGAGAGGTCGTGCCGCGCGGGCCACTCGTCGCCCTGCGTCTTGAGCGCACGGATGAGCGTCGGCGAGACGCCGAGCATCGCCACGCGGTGGCGCTCGACCGACGCCCAGACGCGGTCCGGCTCGGGGAAGTCCGGTGCGCCCTCGTACATCACCATCGCCGCCCCGTTGGCGTGTGAGCCGACCATCGACAACGGTCCCATGATCCAGCCCATGTCGGTGAACCAGTAGAAGACCTCGCCCGCGTGGATGTCGGTCTGGTAGGCGCACTCGGACGCGATCTTCACGAGGAAGCCACCGTGCACGTGCACCGCTCCCTTGGGCCTGCCCGTCGTCCCGGACGTGTAGGCGATCATGAAGACGTCCTCCGCCGCGGTGTCCTCGGGCTCCACGACCGCGCCGGCGTGCGGCGCCGTGAACTCGTCCCAGGTCACGTCGCGGTCCGCCGTCATCGCGACGTCGACGCCGAGGTTCGAGAGCACCACCACTCGGCGTACGCTCGGCGCCTCGGCCACTGCCTCGTCGGCCGCCTGCTTCATCAGGCCGTGCTTGCCGCGCCGCCATGTGCCGTCCGCCGTGAACACGACCTTGACCTCCGCGTCCTGGAGGCGGGCCGCGACGGCCGACGGCGCGAAGCCCGAGAAGATCGGCAGGTAGACCGCGCCGATCTTCGCCGTCGCGTAGGCCGCGATCACGGCCTCGGGGACCATCGGCATGAAGACCGCCACCGCGTCCCCCTTCCCCACTCCGGCATCGCGCAGGCCGGCCGCCACCCGGTCGACCGCGGCGCGCAGCTCCGCGAACGTGAGCGAGCGCACGGCGCCGGTCTCCGACTCGCCGATGAGCGCCACCTGGTCGCGCGTCTCGGGGCGGGCCGCCCAGCGGTCGACGCAGTTGTGCACCAGGTTCACGCGCCCGCCCTCGAACCACGTTGCCCAGGGAACGCCGTTGGAGGTGTCGAGCACCCGCTGATACGGCGCCGCGAACTCGAGGCCGAGGTCCTTCACCGCCGCGTCCCAGTACCACTCCACGTCCTCGATCGAGCGGCGGCGCAACTCGCCGATCGTCTCGATCCCGTGAGCGCGCATCAGGCGCGTGACGTTCGCGCGCTCGACGTACTCCGGAGTGGGCTCCCAGGCGAGGTCCGACATGCGGCGGCGATTCTACGGCTGGGGTACCGTGCGCGAGGAGGGATGGGTAAGCGAGCGGGCGGACTGGTTGCGGTGGGTGTGGCGGTGATGGCGCTGGCGGCGCCGGCGCACGCCCAGCAGGGCGCGTGCGCCGGCAAGCTCGACGCCGACCCCAGGCCGGGGCCGCTCGTGCGCTTCGGGATCACGCCGGGCGTGCAGACGGGGCAGCTCGGCACGGGGCCCGTCCCGCCGCGCACTCCCGAGGATCCCGCGAAGCAGCTCGCGGCGCTGGCACAGCTCCGACCGGCCAACGGCCCGTTCGTGCTCCGGCTGCACCGCTTCTTCTGGTCCGATGGCAAGGCCGGGATCGAGCACTTCCTCGCGCTCGCCAAGCGCTACACCGCGCACGGCTACCTGGTCGAGCTCCAGCTCCGCTACCACCCGAGCGCCGAGCAGGAGGGCGACATCGCGGCGTGGGTCAAGCACGTGCGCGAGGTCGTCGACCGCTTCGGGCCGAACCCGCGCGTGGTGGCGATCCAGGTGACCAACGAGGTGAACCTCGCGTTCTCGCCCGACTCGTCGGACGGGGGCTACGACGGCGCGCGCGAGGCCCTGGTCCAGGGCGTCAAGGCCGCCAAGGACGAGGCGCGGAAGCGCGGCTTCACGCAGCTCGAGATCGGCTTCAACTGGGCCTACCGCAACGACCCGTCGAAAGAGCAGTCGTTCTGGACCTACCTGCGCGACCACGGCGGGCCCTCGTTCGTGCGCGCGCTCGACTGGGTCGGGGTCGACGCCTACCCGGGCACGTTCATCCCGCCGGCCAACAGCCCGGGCGGCGAGCGCAGCTCGCTCGTCAACGTGTTCAGCACCTTCCGCTGCTACGCCGCGATCCCGAAGATCCCCGCGCACGTCCCGATCCACGTCGAGGAGAACGGCTGGCCAACGGGGCCGGGGCGCAGCTACGAGCGTCAGGCGGAGGCGATGCAGACGATGGTCCAGGCGGTCCACGACTTCCGCGGCACGTTCAACATCTCGGACTACCGCTGGTTCAACCTGCGCGACGGCGACAGCACGTCCGCCAACTTCCAGACCCAGTACGGGATCATGACCGACGAGTACGTGCCCAAGCCCGCATTCGGGCTCTACCGCCGGCTCGTCGCAAAGTTCACGACGCGAATCGCGCATCCCCCCGCCGGGCGCACCCCGGTCCGCCTGGTACTCCGGGTCCGCTGCCGGCGCCACGCGTGGCGTGCGCGCATCGGCGGGCCGGACGTGAAGCGCGTCCGCAGGGTCACGTTCCGCGTGGGCGACCGACATGCCCGGCCCGACGCGAAGCGGCCCTTCGTTCGGTCGATCTCGGCGCGGCGCCTCCACCATGGACGTACCAGCTGGACGATGGTGGCGCGGGTGCGGCTGAGGCACGGCGGGCGGGTCCGCCTGGAGCGCACCATCCACCGCTGCGGTTGATCCGTCCGGGTCGGCCGATCCCGTTCAGGGACTAAAGGTCTCCGCTGAAGGTCCCGACTAAGACCATGCAGGGCCCGGGGGCGAACCTCGCCGCTTGAAGGACTTCCCCGGGTGAACGCAAAACCCGGAGACAACCGGCTTGCAAAAGATTTGCAGGCGGTGCCCCGGGGCAAGGATCGACATAGATGACGTACGAGGACAACCTCACCGGACGTATCGAAGCCGAACGCATCGACCGCCTCGCCGAATGGCTCGAGGCCACGATCGGCCCCAGCCTCACCGCCTTCGCCACCGCCGCCACCACCACCGAGGTCGTCCGCATCGCCCACGGCGACGAGGACCCGCCCGGCGAGCTCGAGCGGCGCCTCCGCAACCTCTACGCCGTGGTCCGGCTGCTCACCCAGCGCGACCGCACGGACACGGTCAACGACTGGCTCACGGCTCCCAACCCGGACCTCGAGAACCGCGCACCCGCCGAGCTGCTGCGCGAGGGCGAGTCGCCCGCGCCGGTCTGGTTCGCCGCCTCGCCGACGTTCTGAGCGGCGCCGCCGTCAGACCGGCGTAACCGCGTTCCGTTTCTCCGGCCAGTCGCGGCGCTTGCTCACGGCGAGCGCCAGCCGCCTGGCCAGCTCGGTGCGCAGGTCCTCCGGCTGGATCACGGCGTCGATCACGAGCTCGGACGCCAGGTGGAGGATGTCGATCTCCTCGCTGTACTCGCGCCGCAGCCGGTCCACGTGCTCAGCGCGCTCGGCCTCGTCCTCGATTGCCTGGATCTCGTTGTAGTAGACGGCGTTGATGGCGGCCTGCGGTCCCATCACGGCAATCCGCGCGCCCGGCAGCGCGATGCACGCGTCGGGCTCGAAGGCCGGGCCGGCCATCGCGTAGAGCCCCGCGCCGTAGGCCTTCCGGAGGATCACCGAGACCTTCGGGACGGTGGCCTCGGACACCGCCGAGATCATCTTGGCGCCCGCCCTGATGATCCCCTGGCGCTCGACCTGGGTGCCGATCATGAAGCCGGGGACGTCGGCGAGGAACACCAGCGGCACGTTGAAGGCGTTGCACATCCAGATGAAGCGCGCGGCCTTGTCGGAGGAGTCCACGAACAGCACGCCGCCGCGCTGCTTGGGCTGGTTGGCCACGATGCCGACGGCCCGCCCCTCGATACGGGCGAGGCCGACGACGAGCTCCTTGGCCCAGCGGCGGTGGATCTCGAAGAACGACTCGGCGTCCACGAGCGCGTCGATCAGCTGGAGGACGTCGAACGGCTTGTTCTCGTCGACGGGGATCAGCTCGCGGATCGAGGCGTCGCTGCCCGGCTCCGCGGGTGGCGCCGGCGGCGGGTCCTCGCGCCAGCTCCCCGGCATGTAGGACAGGTGGCGCCGCGCGACGTCGATCCCCTCCTCGTCTGACTTCACCAGGAAGTGCCCGCAGCCGGAGACCCCGGTGTGCATCCG
>JAXDHW010000339.1:0-8443 GCA_034664365.1 Thermoleophilaceae bacterium | reverse complement strand
TGACGGACGCCCGCGTCGGCGAGCTCGACGAAGCGCTGGCCGCCAAGGAAAAAGAGATCCTCGAGGTCTAGGCCTCGCTGCCCCGTGGCAGCCCGCCACGTCGCGATCATCATGGACGGGAACGCGCGCTGGGCCAGCGAGCGCGGCCGGCCCGTGCTCGACGGCCACCGCGAGGGCGCCCGGACGCTGAAGCAGACGGTGAAGGACGCGGTCGCGCTCGACCTGCTGGAGCTGACCGTCTACGCGTTCTCGACCGAGAACTGGACGCGGCCGCGCGCGGAGGTCGAGGGACTGATGGCACTGTTCGCGGAGATGATCGAGTCCGAGACGCCGGAGCTGGACGAGGAGGGCGTGCGGATGCGCTTCATCGGACGCCGCGAGGAGGTCTCGGAGGATCTGCGCCGGCGCATGGACTGGGCCGAGGAAGTGACGGGCGCGAACACCCGGATGACGCTGTTCGTGGCGTTCAACTACGGCGGCCGGGCGGAGATCGTGGACGCCGCCGAGCGCTACGACGGGGGTGGGGAGGAGGCGTTCGCCGAGCTGCTCTATGCGCCGGAGATGACCGACCCGGACCTGCTGATCCGCACAAGCGGCGAGCGGCGGCTCTCCAACTACCTGCTCTGGCAGTGCGCGTACTCGGAGCTGGTGTTCAGCGACAAGCTGTGGCCGGACTTCGCCAAGGAGGACCTCGCGGCGGCACTCGACGAGTACGAGGCGCGCGAGCGCAGGTTCGGGGCGCGCTGATGGGGGAGACCGGCAGGCGCGTGGTCACGGCGATCCCCGGGATCGCGTACGCCATCTTCATCGTCGCCGAGGGCGGAATCGTGTTCGCGCTCGGGGTCACGGCGATCGGGATCGTCTGCATGCGCGAGCTCTACGAGATGATGCGCCGCGCGCGGCCGGTCGACATCGCCGGGTTCCTCACGTTCACGGCGCTCTGCCTCACGGCGCTCTACGGCGAGAAGCGCCAGCTCCTGCTGGTGCTGGTCCTGGCCATCCCGGTCACGTTCCTCTTCGCGGTGGTCAGGCGTCGCCGCGAGAACGTGTCGTGGGGGATCGCCGCCACGCTGCTGGGGGTCGGATGGATCGGACTCGCGCTCGCGCACGCGATCTTCCTGCGCGAGCTCCCGCACGGCGGGGCGCTGGTGGTCGACGTGCTCGTGGGGACCTTCATCGGCGACACCGCGGCGTACTTCGGCGGCCGCGCGTGGGGGAGGACGCGGATCGCGCCGCGGATCTCGCCGAACAAGACGCTGGCCGGCCTGGTAAGCGGGATCGTGGGCGGCACGTTCGCCTTCTGGCTGTTCGGCCTCTCCTACCAGCACGAGTGGTTCAACGGCACCGACCGGCTGCTCATCGGCCTCGCGGTCGCCGTGAGCGCCCCGATCGGCGACCTGTTCGAGTCGATGATCAAGCGCGACCTGGGCGTGAAGGACACGGGGCGCTTCTTCGGCGCGCACGGCGGCGCGCTCGACCGCCTGGACGCGGTGCTCTTCAGCGTCGTCGCCGCGTACTACGTGACAGTGGCGGTCCTCTAGGTGACCTCCGCGGCGCTGCCGCCCCACCATCCCAACTGCATGGGCTGCGGGGACGAGAACCCCGCCGGGGTCGGCCTGCGGATGGAGCGTGACGGCGACCGCGTACGCGGCTCCGTGACGCTCGACCGGCGGCACGAGGGAGCGCCGGGTTACGCGCACGGCGGCGCGGTGAGCACGATCCTCGACGACGCGCTCGGGATGCTCCTGTTCATCCTGCGCCGCCCGGCCGTGACCGCGCGGCTGGAGGTCGACTTCCGCCGGCCCGCGTACCTCGGGCATCCGTTCGACGTCGAGGCCTGGGTCGACGCGGCCGACGGGCGCAAGCTCTGGATGCGAGCCGAGCTGCGCGAGGAAGGCGAGGTGATCGCGGAGGCGCGCTCGCTGTTCCTCGCGGTGGACCCGCAGCACTTCGCGCGCGGCGTCGAGGCGAGCGCGCAGCACGAGCGCGGCCTCGACTTCCCCTGGTAGGGCCTAGACTGCCCGCCTCGTGGCGAAGAGCGGCCTGATCTTCTTCACCGGCTTTCCGGGCTTCATCGGTACGCGTGTGGTCCGCTCGCTCCTCGAGTCGGATCCGAAGGTGCGGGTCGCGGCGCTGGTCGAGGCGAGGATGGGGGACCGCGCTCGCGAGGCGGCGGCCAAGCTCGACAGCGACCGGATCGAGATCCTCGAGGGCGACATCGCCGACCGCAAGCTCGGTCTGAGCGACGACCAGCTCGCGCGCCTGCGCGCCGAGACGACGATCGCCTACCACCTCGCCGCGATCTACGACCTCGCCGTGCCGCTCGAGATCGCCCAGCGCGTGAACGTCGACGGCACCGGCAACGTGCTCGAGCTGTGCGCCTCGTGCGAGCGGCTCGAGCGGCTCAACTACGTGAGCACCGCCTACGTCGCCGGCGACCGCACCGGCGTCGTCTACGAGCACGAGCTGGTGTTCGGCCAGAAGTTCAAGAACCACTACGAGTCGACCAAGTACCAGGCCGAGGTCTGGGTCCGTGACGCGATGGCTGACGTCCCGGTCACGATCTACCGGCCGGCGATCGTGGTCGGGGACTCGAAGAGCGGCGAGACGCAGAAGTTCGACGGCCCGTACTACATGCTCCGCACGATCAGCCGCACGATGAAGATGGGCGGCCGGATCCCGCAGTTCGGGGCGTCGGAGGCGCCGTTCAACGTGGTGCCGGTGGACTTCGTGGTCGACGCGCTCACGGCGGCGGCGGCGGACCCCGCCACCGTCGGGCAGACGCTTCACCTGGTAGACCCGGAGCCGATCAGCGCGCGCGAGTTGATGACCACGCTGTCGCAGGAGTACGCCGGCCGCGCGCCGTCGTACAAGGTGCCGTCCAAGGCCGTGGAGCTGTCGCTACGCACGAAGACCGTGCGGAAGGCGTTCTCGGGCGCGCCGCCCGAGTCGATCGTCTACCTCAACCACCCGGTGCGGTTCGACACGCGCCGCGCCACCGACCTGCTGGCGCGCCACGGCGTCCACTGCCCGCGCTTCGACGAGTACGTCGCACCGATCGTCGGCTTCTTCAAGGAGCACGAGGAGGATCCAGCCTTCGCGCCGGCGGCGTGAGGCCTACGATGCCTGCCATGGCCCGCCGGATCCTCGTCCTCGCCCTGGCCGCGACGCTGGCCGTCGCCGGCATCGCGATCGCGGCGCCGCCCAGGCTCAAGCTCAACCCGAAGACGATCCACGCCGGCGACGTGCTCAAGGTCACCGGCACGCCCGGTGGCGGCTGCGAGCACGGCGACACCGTGACGATCTACTCGAAGGCGTTCCCGGGCGGGGGCGACGAGTTCGCCGGGGTCCCGGCGATCCACGGCGAGATCCGCAGCGACGGTCACTTCGCCAAGCACGTGCGGATCCCGATGTCGAAGCACGGCGACTACAGCGTCGGCGGCCGGTGCAACGGCGGGAACTTCGCCCACCGCACGCTGCACGTGCTGAACCCGTAGCCGGCTAGAGCGGGTACGTGCCGGCGGGCATCTTCCCGCCGTAGTCCGGGAAGAGCCCGCGCGCCCAGTCGGCCACTCCGGCCTGCTCGACCAGCGGCACCACGTCGTCGAGCGTCAGCAGCAGGCGCACGCTCGGCGCGATCTGGAGGTCGGCCGCGTTGGGAGGGTCGCCGCCGATGACGCCCTCGTCGAGCGCCTGCCGGATCTTCGCGAGGTTGCCGGGGAGCGCGTCCAAGTCCGCGCGGGTCGTGTCGTCGCTCGCGCCGTGGACCTTCATCACGCGCTTCGCCACGCCCGGGCCGACGGCACGCGCGATCGGGGCGGGCGCGCGCCAGCGGGATCCCTCGGTGTAGCTCGGGAACGCGGCCGGCGTTCGCTGGAGCCCCCAGAAGATCAGCCGGCGTGGCACGCCCTGGAAGTCGTCGCCCCAGTCCTCGAGCTCCAGCACCCGGGCGCGGCGAGCGGGGTCCGACGGCACGAGCGGCGGGTCGGGCACCCGCTGGTCGAGCAGGCGCATCAGCGGTCGCGACCCGATCTCCTTCGTCCCGTCCTCGAACCTCACCGCCGGCACGCTGCTGCCGCCGAAGCGGAGCTTCTGGTGCGGGATGTGCGCCAGCTCCGGAAGCTCGACCCGCTTGTACGGGATCCCCTTGAGCTCCATCGCGCGGGCCACGGTCATACACGGATGCGATCCATGGACCACGTAGAGCTTGGCCGGCACGGCCCGGAGGATATGGCTACCTAGACTGGCACGACTGTGAGAAGGATCCTGATCCTCGGCTCGACCGGCTCGGTGGGGACCCAGGCGCTCGAGGTGGTCGCGGCCAGCGACGAGCTCGAGGTGGCCGGCCTCGCGGCGGCGAGCAGCTGGGAGACCGTGCTGGAGCAGGCGCGCGCGCACGACGTGGCGCGCATCGCGCTCTCGGACGAGGGTGCCGCGGCCCGGGCCTCCGAGGCCTGGACCGACGGCGACGTGCTTGCGGGCCCGGAGGGGCTGGTGGAGCTGATCACCGACACGGGCTGCGACCTCGTGCTCAACGCGCTCGTGGGCTCGGCGGGGCTCGGCCCGACGGTGGCCGCGCTCGGCGAGGGGATCGATCTGGCGCTCGCCAACAAGGAGAGCCTCGTGGTGGGCGGGGAGCTCGTGATGGCGCTGTCGGAGGCCACGGGCGCGTCGGTGATCCCGGTGGACTCCGAGCACTCGGCCCTCCATCAGCTGATCGCCTCCGAGCGGCCGGGCCACGTCGACCGGCTCGTGCTCACGGCCTCCGGCGGGCCGTTCCGCGGGCGCAGCGCCGCCGAGCTGGCCGACGTGACGCGCGAGGAGGCACTCGCGCACCCGACCTGGGAGATGGGCGGGCGCATCACGGTCGACTGCGCCACGCTGATGAACAAGGGCTTCGAGCTGATCGAGGCGCACCACCTGTTCGGGGTGCCGGCCGAGCGCATCGACGTGGTCGTGCACCCGCAGTCGATCGTCCACGCGATCGTCCACCTGAACGACGGGGCGTCGCTCGCGCATCTCGGCCACCCGGACATGCGCGTCCCGATCTCCTATGCGCTTCACCACCCGGAGCGCGCCGACGTGCCGGTGCCCACGCTCGACCTCGCGGCCGTGGGCGAGCTGACCTTCGAGGAGCCGGACGTCGACACGTTCCCCGCGCTGCGCCTGGCGCGCGAGGCGCTCGCCGCCGGCGGCACCGCGCCGTGCGTGCTCAACGCCGCCGACGAGGTCGCCGTGCAGGCGTTCCTCGACGGCGCGCTGCCCTTCACGGGGATCGCGGCCGTCGTGGAGCGCGCGCTGGCCGCCCTCGAGCCGGCGCCCGTCCGCCACTTCTCGGACCTCTATCGCGCCGACGCCGCGGCTCGTGAGACCGCCCGCGAGCTGATCCAGGGCGTGGCTGCGTGAGCTACTTCCTCGCGTTCCTCGGCTTCGTGATGCTCGTGATCCTCCACGAGGCGGGCCACTTCGCGGCGGCCAAGGCGGTCGGCATGCGGGTGGAGCGCTTCGCACTCTTCTTCCCGCCGCTCCTCGTGCGCAAGAAGATCGGCGAGACGGAGTACGCGATCGGCGCGATCCCCGCGGGCGGCTACGTGAAGATCAGCGGGATGAACCCGTCCGAGGATCTGCCGGACGAGGTCCGCACCCGCGCCTACTACGCGCAGCCGCCCTGGAAGCGCGTGGTGGTGATCGCCGCGGGGCCGGCGGTCAACTTCGTGCTCGCGTTCCTGCTCCTGTGGATCTTCGTGATGGTGCACGGTCCGGAGGTGCCCACGCGGAAGGTGGAGTCCGTGGCCAAGGGCCTCCCCGCCGCGGGCGTCCTGCACCCGGGCGACAAGATCGTGGCGATCGACGGCCACGCAGGGGGGCCGCAGCGGTTCAGGGCGCTGATCCAGCACCACCGCTGCGCGCAGCTGCCGCCGCGCAGCGCCTGCCGGGCCACCACGCCGGCCACGGCGCTGGTCGTGCGCGGAGGACGGCGGCTGATCCTGCATGTGACGCCGCAGTTCGACGCGAGGTCCAATCCGCCCGCGATGAAGTTCGGCTTCACGTACGCGTCGCGGGGCGACCCCGAGCCGGCGGGCAAGGCCGTGTCCACGGCCGCCAGCCAGTTCTGGTACTTCGCCCGCAGGACGGTCGCCCTGCCGCTGCGGGTGTTCGACGCAAAGAAGCGGAAGGAGATCGGCAGCGCGGTCGGCGCCTACGAGGTCACGCGCCAGACGATCCAGAGCGACGCCACGCTCGCGATCGGGATCATCGCGCTGATCTCGCTCTCGCTCGCGATCGTGAACCTGTATCCGTTCCTGCCGCTCGACGGCGGCCACATCTTCTGGGCGGTGGTGGAGAAGGTCCGCCGCCGGCCGGTCGCGTTCAGCACGATGGAGCGCGCGAGCATCATCGGCTTCGCCCTCGTGCTCGCGTTCTTCTTCATCGGCCTCTCGAACGACATCGGCCGCCTCACGGGCGAGGGCTTCCAGACGCGCTAGATCGGCTGCATGCCCCGGCGCGCTCCGGGCAATATCCTCCTGGAACCAGGCACAGGGGGAGTGATGGAGGTAACGACCACCGAACGGGACCGCGTCGAGTACAAGGCGCTCAAGGAGTCGACGATCTGCGGCGCCTTCCAGATGACCGCGAGCGAGCACGCGGACCGCGTCGCGCTGCGCACGAAGGGCGACGAGTTCTCCATGACGTGGGGCGAGTACGCCGACAAGGTGCGCGCGCTGGCCGGCGGGCTGGCCGGGCTCGGGCTCGGGTCCGGCGACACGATCGCCCTCCTGCTCACCAACCGTCCCGAGTTCCACTGGGTCGACTCGGCCGCCATGCACCTCGGCGCCACGCCCTTCTCGGTCTACAACACCTACTCGCCCGAGCAGATCGAGTACCTGGTGAGCGACGCCCAGAACACGATCGTCGTGACCGAGGAGCAATACCTCGACACGGTGATGAAGGTCAAGGACGCCTGCTCGAGCGTCGAGCACGTGATCCTCGTGGACGGCGAGGCGGACGGCACGCTGTCGCTAGCGGACGTCGAGGGGTCGGCAGGGGACGATTTCGACTTCGATGCGTCCTGGAAGGCAGTCGACAAGGACGACGTGCTCACGCTCATCTACACGTCCGGCACGACCGGCCCCCCGAAGGGCGTCCAGATCACGCACGACAACGAGCTCTCCGCGGGGCGGTCGTTCGACCAGATCATCCAGTTCCCCGACGGCGCGCGGGCCGTGTCGTACCTGCCGATGGCCCACATCGCCGAGCGCTCGTGCACGCACTACCTGCCGATCATGTTCGGCTTCACCGTCACCTGCTGCCCGGACGCGCGCCAGGTCATCGGCTACCTGCCCGAGGTCAAGCCGAGCTGGTTCTTCGCGGTCCCGCGCATCTTCGAGAAGCTCAAGGCCGCCATGGAGGCGGGCATGGCCAACGAAGAGGACGAGGGCAAGCGCAAGTTCGTGCAGCACGCCATCGAGGTCGGCCTCGAGAAGGTGCGGCTCGAGCAGGCGGGCGAGGACGTCCCGGACGAGCTGCGCGAGGAGTACGAGAAGCTCGACGAGAAGGTCTTCTCGAAGATGCGCGCGGGGCTCGGGCTCGACGAGCTCGAGGCGCTCAACGTGGGCGCGGCGCCGACGCCGCGCGAGGTCATCGAGTTCTTCCACGCGATCGGTCTCCCGCTTGCCGAGTTGTGGGGGATGTCCGAGACCTGCGGAGCCGGCACCTGCAACCGGCCCGACCACATCAAGATCGGCACGGTCGGGCCGCCGGCGCCCGGCATCGAGGTCAAGCTGGCCGAGGACGGCGAGGTGCTGGTCCGCGGCGGCGTGGTCATGAAGGGCTACCGCAACCAGCCCGACAAGACCAAGGAGACGTTCACCGACGACGGCTTCCTGATGACGGGCGACATCGGTGAGTTCGACGACGACGGCTTCCTCAAGATCGTCGACCGCAAGAAGGAGCTGATCATCAACGCGGCCGGCAAGAACATGTCGCCGGCCAACATCGAGGCCAAGATCAAGTCGGCGAGCCCGCTGATCGGCCAGGCGATCGCGATCGGCGACGGGCGGCCGTTCAACGTCGCGCTCGTGACGCTCGATCCCGACGCGGTGCCGGGCTTCGCGCGCGAGCACAACCTCGAGGGCAAGCCGGGTGAGGAGCTGGCCGATGAGACGGCGGTGATCGAGGCTGTCGAGGAGGGGATCCAGAAGGGCAACGAGCAGCTCGCCCGCGTGGAGCAGATCAAGAAGTTCAAGATCCTCCCGACCGACTGGGAGCCGGGCGGCGACGAGCTGACGCCGACGATGAAGCTCAAGCGCAAGCCGATCGTCGAGAAGTACAAGGACGAGATCGAGGCGCTCTACGCGAAGTAGCGCCTGAGCGCCTCGGCATTCCTCCTGGCGGGGCTCGCCGCGTGCGTGCACGCGGGCTGGAACCTGCTCCTCGCGGCGGC
>JAXDHW010000322.1:0-3369 GCA_034664365.1 Thermoleophilaceae bacterium | reverse complement strand
GTGGTGGCGGTGGTCGGCTCGTACTACGTGCAGGTCGAGCGGCTCGAGTGGGAGGCGTTCGCGCTCAGCGTGCCGGTCGGCCTCCTCGCCTCGGCGATCCTGGTGGTGAACAACGTGCGCGACGTGGACACCGACCGCCGCGCCGGCAAGCGCACGCTCGCGGTGCGGTTGGGGCGCCTGACCGCCCGCCGCCTGTACGCCGTGATGCTGCTCCTGGCGTTCCTGGTGCCGATCGTGGTGTGGGCGGCCGGCGGCCTGTCCGCCACGATCCTGCTCGCGTTGCTGGCGCTGCCGCTCGCGCCGCCGCTTGTCCGCACGGTCGGGACGCACACCGACGGAGCCTCACTGAACGGCGCGCTGGCCGGCACCGGCCGCCTGCTCGCGGTCTTCTCGCTTCTCCTGTCGGCGGGGATCCTCCTGTCGTGAGGCGGTCGCTCGCTCGCCTGTCGATCCCGTTCCGCGAGCCGTTCGTCACCTCCTCGGGCGTGGTCGCGGCGCGCGAGCTCCTGCTGCTGCGAATCGAGGACGACGACGGCGCGACCGGGTTCGGCGAGGCCGCCCCGTTCGAGCCCTACGACGGCGTGCCGCTGGACGCGGTGGCCGACGCACTGCTCGGCCGTGCGAACGGCGGACCGCCCCAGGCGGGCGCGGCTGAGGAGATGGCGAGGCTCGACCTCGAGGCGCGGCGCGAGGGACGGCCGGTCGGTGAGCCCGGCGCGGAGGCGATCGCGGTCAACCGGACGCTCGCCGCGGGCCCGCCCGAGGAGGTCGCGCGGCGCGCGGCGGAGGGCCTGCGCGAGGGCTTCGCCTGCTTCAAGGTCAAGGTCGGCCTTCCCGACGACGCGGCGCGCGTGGCGGCGGTGCGCGAGGCGATCGGTCCGTGGCCCGCGCTGCGGGTGGACGCGAACGGCGCGTGGTCGGTGGGCGAGGCGCTCACGGCGATCGACGCTCTCCGGGTGTTCGACCTCGAGCTGGTCGAGCAGCCGTGCCGGACGCTCGAGGAGCTCGCCGAGGTGCGGCGCGCGGGCGGCGTGCCTGTGGCCGCCGACGAGCCGATCGCGGGCGCGGCCGACGTGCGCGCAGCGGCCGAGCTCGGGGCCTGCGACGCCGTCAACGTCAAGCTCGCGCCGAGCGGCGGCTTCGAGGCCGCCCGGGCGACGATCGCCGCCGCCCGGGAGCACGGTCTCGAGCCCTATCTGTCGAGCACCCTGGACGGTCCCTGGGGCATAGCCGCCGCGCTCCAGCTCGCCGCGTCGGAGCGGCTGTCCCTGGCCTGCGGTCTGGCGACGCTCGAGCTGTTCGACGCCGCACTGGCACGCGCTCTTCCAGCCCCCCGCCTCGGCCTGCTCGCCGTGCCGCAGGGGCCCGGCCTCGGCGTGTCAGTCGACGACGCCGCCCTCGCCGAGGTGCTGGTCGAGGAAGTCGAGCAGTAGCCCGGCGACCGCCTCGGGCCGCTCCAGGTGAGCGGCGTGGCCCGCGTCCATGACCGGCAGGTGGTCGCCCCGCGGCGCGAGCAGCGCGATCCGGCGCGCAGCCTGGATGTAGCGCTCGTCGCGCTCACCGGCCAGCGCGAGCACCGGGATGCGTAGCCGGCGCAGCTCCTCGAAGATCCCGGGCAGCGCCCCCTGCCCCGCCGAGCGCAGAAGCTGCGCGAGGAGGCGCGGGTCGTGCTCGAGCCGGCCGGCCCGCTGCCGCTCGACCAGCTCCTCCGGCTGACCGGCGAGGGCGGGCACGCGCTCCCAGCGGTCCACCACCTCCTCGATCGTCGAGAACTCCATCCAGGCCGCCAGCTCCTCGTCGGCGTTCCGCCGCCGGCGGCGCTCATCGGGATCGTCGATCCCCGGGCTCGCGCCGATCGTGACCAGGCCGGCGAAGCGCTCGGGCTCGCGCACCGCGAGGTGGAGCGCGAGCCGCCCGCCCATCGAGTACCCGACCGGAACCGTGCCCGGGCCGGCGGCCGCGCGCAGCTCGCCGAGGCGCGCCTCGAAGCCGTGGGTGCGGAAGTCGAGCCAGGCGCTGGGATAGCGTTCCGCAACCAGCTCGGCCACGGGCGCCCAGGCGTCGCCGTGCTGCATGAAGCCGGGAACGAAGATCACGACCGGGCCCGCCATCTCGCACGCATGATCCCCGTCAATCGGACGTACGCCCCGATCCAGGCCCTCGTGGACGAGCTGGCCCGCTGCGGGATGCAGCATGCGGTCACCTCCCCGGGATCGCGCAACGCGCCGCTGGCACTCACCCTCGCCGCCGAGCCGCGCATCGCCGCCCACTCGGTAATCGACGAGCGCTCGGCGGGCTTCGCGGCCCTCGGGATCGCCAAGGCCACGGGCCGGCCGGTGGCGGTCACGTGCACGTCCGGAACGGCGGCGGCCAACCTCATGCCCGCGGTCGTGGAGGCGCACGAGGCACGCGTGCCGCTCGTGGTGCTCACCGCGGACCGGCCGCCCGAGCTACGCGAGGTCGGAGCCGGCCAGGCGATCGACCAGATCAAGCTCTACGGCTCCTTCGCCAAGTGGTTCGTGGAGGTGGGGAACCACGAGCCGTCGCGCGCCACGGCTGTCCACATGCGGTCGCTGGGCTGCCGCGCGTACGCGACTGCCGCGGGTGGACGGCCGGGCCCCGTCCACCTCAACTTCCCGCTGCGCGACCCGCTGGCGCCCGTGCCGGAGGAGCTCGACCCCGCCGACTGGGAGGGACGCGCGGACAGAGCGCCGTGGGTGACCGTGCACGACGCCGAGGAGTCGCCCCGGATGGAGCGCCTGGCCGGCGAGCTCGCGGCCGTGCCGCGCGGTGTCTTCGTGTGCGGCGCCGTGGCGGAGCCCGAGCGCGTGGGCGGAAGCGTGGCGCAGCTCGCACAGTGGCTCGGCTGGCCGATCCTCGCGGACGCGACATCGGGACTGCGCAGGGGAACGCACGCGGTCGAGGCGGGCGCGATCGCGCACTACGACGTGCTCCTCCGGTCCGAGCGGTTCGCGTCCGAGCACCGGCCCGAGCTCGCGGTGCGGGTGGGCGACACGCCGACCTCGAAGCCGCTCCGCGCGTGGCTCGCGGATGTGCGGCAGATCGTGCTCGACCCGCACGCCACGTGGGACGAGCCGACACGGGGCGCCGAGACGATCGTGCACGCGGACCCCGGGCAGGCGTGCGAGGCCGCGATCGGCGCCCTGCTCGGGCGGGAGCCGGAGCGCGATCCGGCCTGGCTGCGCGAATGGTGCGACGCCGACGCGAAGGTCGCGCCGGCGCTGGCGACCGTCTCGGAGCCATTCGAGCCGTCCGTCTGGGCCGCGGTGGCCGACGCCGCGCCGCCGCGCTCGGTGCTCTGGGTGGCGTCCTCGATGCCGATCCGCGACGTCGAGGCGCTGCTCCCGC
>JAXDHW010000360.1:0-2906 GCA_034664365.1 Thermoleophilaceae bacterium | reverse complement strand
CGGCCGTGCGCTCCTGGGCGGCGGTATCGACCTTCGCGCCGCTCTTCGAGCGGGTGAGGAGCGACGGCTTGGGCAGCTTGTAGTCGACGTCGTCGGCTTCCGTGACCTCTGAGCGGCGGTTGCCCTGTGGCGTGAGCCCGGCCTCCACCTCGGCGGCGGCGCGCTCGGCGCGCGGGAACGGAGCGCGCGGCGGCTCGGCGCGTGCGTTCGGGACGGCCTGCGGCTCCGGCTGGTCGTCGGCAGGATCGTCGTCGGCACGTCCGTCGAGCGCGGGCGCCTCCACGTGGGTCGCGCGCACCAGCGGCTCGACCTCGGGGGCGCGGGCCCGTGGACGTTCGTAGCGCTCCGCGGGATCCGGCGGGGCGTGCTCGCGCGGCGAGCGGCCGGTGACCAGCGCGGCGAACTCGCTCGTCGACTGGCGCACGCGCCGCGTGGTCGAGGCCACGCCGGCTCGCGTGCCGCGCACGACGCCAGCCACGGAGGCGCCGGTGAGGAGCATCACGCCCGCGGTGAGCAGGAAGACGAAGACGATGTAGGCGCCGAACCGCTGAACGAGGGTCTTCGCGATCCAGTACGCGGCTTCGCCGAAGACGCCGCCGTGGTGGCGGAAGTAGCCGGCGTGCATGAAGCCGTGGCGCGCCGGATCGTCCGGGCCGAGGCCGAACAGCCCACCCGCGAGACCCAGCATGAGCGCGAGGATCAGGCACACCCCGCCCGCCTTGAACGGCTTGACCGACGGGAGCATTGGCCGCAGCACGAGCACGGTGCCGGTGGCGAGCAGCACGACCGGCATCAGGTAGGCCACGCCGCCGAGGAGGAAGCGGAACGCGTCGGCGAAAGCGCCGCCGACCTTCCCCCCGTCCCAGCCGAGGTAGAAGACGAACGCGAAGAACGCCGCCAGTGCGACGAGGCCGAGCCCGATCACGTCGAGGTGACGCTGCTCGAGCTCCGGCATGCGCGGTATCCGCAGTGAGATCTGCGGCAGCTGCGAGCGCGAGCGGCGCTTCTTCGCGCGCTTCTTCGCTGGGCGGCGGCTTTTCGTGGGCGTGCGGCGGCTGGCCATGGCGTGCGAAACCGTTGTTCGACGGGACACGGCGCGGCCCTGCCGGGCGTTCCGGTGGCCCGGACCTAAGCGGGGGCTAAAAGTTCGGCTCGTGGCGGGCTGTGCGGCCCTAACATCGACTGCATGGCCACCAAGCCCCGGGTGCTCGTAGTCGAGGACGACGGCGATATCGCCGAGGTTCTGCGGCGCTCGCTGCGGCTCGAGGGGTACGAGGTCAAGGTCGCGGACGACGGTGTCAGGGCGCTCGACGAGTCGTCCCTGTTCGAACCCGACGCGGTCGTGCTCGACCTCGGTCTCCCGCGGCTCGACGGGATCGAGGTCTGCCGGCGGCTGCGGTCGGAGGGCGACGTGCCCATCCTCATGCTCACGGCCCGCGACGGCGTCGACGCGCGCGTGGAGGGTCTCGACTCCGGTGCCGACGACTACCTCGTCAAGCCGTTCGAGCGTCAGGAGTTGCTCGCCCGCCTGCGCGCGCTGCTGCGGCGGCGGCCGCCGCGCGGCAGCGCGTTCATCACGGTCGGCGACCTGCGGCTCAACCCGGACACGCGCGAGGTGGCCCGCGCGGACCGCGAGATCGAGCTCACCGGGCGCGAGTTCGAGCTGCTCGAGTACCTGATGCGCAACGAGCGCCTCGTGGTCTCGCGCGAGGCGCTGCTCGACGACGTCTGGGGCTACGCGCCGTTCGCCGAGACCAACACGGTCGACGTCTTCGTCTCCAACCTTCGCCGCAAGCTCGAGGCGGGCGGCGAGCCGCGCATTCTTCACACGGTCCGCGGCGCGGGGTACACGCTCCGGGCCACATGAAGCGGATCCGCCGGATGCCGGTGCGGATCCGGCTCGCCCTGATCTCGGCGGGCCTGACGTTCGCGATCCTCGCGCTGTTCGCCGTCGTGATCGGAGTGTTCGGCGCGCGCCAGGTGCGCTCGGAGTTCGACGACGAGCTCAAGCTTTACGCCGCCGACTACCAGCAACAGGTGATCGAGCCGTCGCTCACCGGGCCGGTCGTCATACCGGACGCGCTCGAGGCACCCGCCGCGGGTGGCGGCGCGATGCGGGTCGTGATCCCCCCGCACGTCTGGGAGACGCGAAATGCCCCGCCGCTCGGCCCCGCGCGCTCCGGGCTGCGCGACCACGGCGACTACCGGGTCGTGGCCCGGCCGGTCAAGGGACCGAGCGGGCGGACGGTGGGCTACCTCCAGTTCGGGAGGCCCCACAGCGGGGTGAACCACACCATCGCGCGCATCGACCTGTTCCTGGCGGTCGGGGTCGTCGGCGGGACGCTGCTCGCCTTCCTGGCGGGACTCGGGCTCGCCCGCCGTGCCATGCGCCCGATCGCCAACCTGACGAAGGCCGCGCGCGGGATCGCCGAGACGCGCGACCCGGGCGTCTCGCTCCCCAAGCCGGAGGCCGACGACGAGGTGGCCGACCTGGCCAACACGCTCGAGGACATGCTCGGGGCGCTCGACTCGGCGCGCGCCGAGACGGAGGACGCCCTCGCGCGCCAGCGCGAGTTCGTGGCCGACGCGTCGCACGAGCTCCGCACTCCGCTCACGAGCATCCTGGCCAACCTCGAGCTGCTCGAGGCGGAGCTCGACGGCGAGGGCCGCGAGATGGCCGGCTCGGCACTCCGCTCGTCGCGGCGGATGCGCCGTCTGGTGGCCGACCTGCTGCTGCTCGCCCGCGCGGACGCCGGGCGCGAGAGCCTGCGCGAGGCCGTCGACCTCGCCGACGTCGTGAGCGAGGCGGCCGCCGAGGCCGCGCCCGTCGCGGCCGGCCACGAGCTCAGCGTGCAGCTGCCGGACCGCGGCAACGGAGGGCCGATGGTGGACGGCGTGTCCGACGA
>JAXDHW010000218.1:0-3357 GCA_034664365.1 Thermoleophilaceae bacterium | reverse complement strand
CACGGTCGAGATCGAGCCGGGCAGCCTGCTCGCGCGCACGCTCGGCCGCCGCCGCGCGCGGGTCAACTCGTTCCACCACCAGGCCGTCAAGCGGATCGGGCGCGGGCTGCGTCCGGTGGCGTGGGCGACGGACGGGGTCGTGGAGGCCGTGGAGTCCATGGACGAGCCGTTCGTGCTCGGCGTCCAGTGGCACGCCGAGTGCCTGGTCGAGCGGCCCACGCAGGCGCGGCTGTTCCGGGCCTTCGTGGACGCGGCGCGCAGCGAGCCGGCCGCGAAGCGCCTCAGGGCCGCATGATCGACTGGGCGCGCTGGCGCGCGAGCGATCCCTACACGGTCGGGATGGAGGAGGAGGTGATGCTCCTCCAGCCGGACGACTGGGCGCTGGCGCACGACGCCGACCGCGTGATGTCGGCGCTCTCGCCCGAGCTCGAGGCGCACGCCACCTGCGAGACGCACGGCTCGGCCATCGAGCTCAACACGGGCGTGCACGGGCGCGTGGGGGACGCCGCCGCCGAGGCGCGGGCGCTGCGCCGCGCGCTCGACAGCGAGCTGCGGCCGCTCGGCCGCCGGGCGGCCAGCGCCGGCACGCATCCGTTCGCGGTCTGGCAGGACACCGTCGTGTCGAGCGGTGCGCGTTACCAGGCCGTGTACGGGTCGATGCGCGAGCTCGCCCGGCGCGAGCCGACCTTCGCGCTCCACGTGCACGTCGGGATTCCCGACGCCGAGTGCGGCATCCGCGTGGTCAACGCGATGCGCGGCCACCTGCCGCTGTTCCTCGCGCTGTCGGTCAACTCGCCGTTCTGGCAGGGCCGCGACACGGGTCTCGCCTCCGCGCGCACGCCGCTCTTCCAGGCGTTCCCGCGCGTGGGCATTCCGCGCGCCTTCCACGACTACTCCGACTGGGTCGAGACCGTGGAGCTGCTGATCCGCTGCGCGGCGTTCCCGGAGCCGACGTTCCTCTGGTGGGACGTCCGGCCGCAGCCGCGCTTCGGCACCGTGGAGGTGCGCATCCTCGACGCGCAGACGACCGTGGCCGACAGCGCCGCGCTGTGCGCGCTCGTGCAGTGCACGGCGCGGCTCGAGGCCGAGGAGCGCCGCACTCCGTCGGCCTGGGGCCCCGAGGTGCTGGGGGAGAACCGCTTCCTGGCCGCGCGCGACGGCATGGATGCGCGGCTGATCGACGAGCGGACCGAGCGGCGCGTGCCCGCCGCGGAGCTGCTCGACGAGCTGCTGCGCGACTGCGCTCCCCACGCGCGGGCGCTTGGCTGCGAGGCGGAGCTCGCGCACGTCCGGACGCTCGCGACCACCACCGGCGCGCGGCGCCAGATCAACGCCTCCCGTAACGAGGGGCGGCTGCCCGAGCTCGTCAGGTCGCTCGCCGACGCGTTCACCGGCCGCCGGCTGCCCGGCGGTGACGGGACGGATGTGGCGCCGACCGCTACGCCGGCTGGCGCGCCGGCTCCGCCAGTGCCGCGTTAGCGGCGATCCCGTCGAGGATCGGGCCCCACGCGGCGCGTGGCAGGTCGTGGCCCATCCCCTCGATCCTGAGCAGCTTGGCGCCCGGGATGGCCCGCACCGTGGCGCGCCCGCCCGACGGCCTGATGAGCGGGTCGTGGGTGCCGTGGATCACCAGCGTGGGCGCGGTGATCCGCCGCAGCTCCCGCGTGCGGTCGCCCGAGGCGGTGATCGCCGCAAGCTGCCGCGCCTGGCCGCGCTGGTCCCCACGGGCGCGGTCGTGGCTGCGTGCGGCGATCTCGCGGATGTGGTCCATGTCGCGCTCGAGCCCCTTCGAGCCGATCGCGGTGAACACCTTCTCGGCTCGCTCCACCGTCTCCTCGCGGCTGCGCGTGGGCCGCGCCGCCAGCATCGGCAGCAGCCGCACCGCCGGCTGGCCGACCCAGCGGTTGCCGGTGGTCGACATGATCGACGTGAGGGAGAGCACGAGCTCCGGGTGCCGGGCCGCGAGCGTCTGGGCGATCATGCCGCCCATCGAGGCGCCGATCACGTGCGCCGGAGCGAGGTCGAGCTCGCGCAGCAGGCCCGCGGCGTCCTCGGCCATGTCGCCGAGGTCGTAGGTGGCGGCCTTCTTGCTGCGGCGCAGGAGCTGCCAGATCGTGGGCGTGGGCGCGTCGACGTGCGTGGAGCGCCCGATGTCGCGGTTGTCGAAACGCACGACGTGGAAGCCGCGTCCGGCAAGGTCCTCGCAGAACTCGTCCGGCCAGGCGATCATCTGCGTGGCGAGTCCCATCACGAGCAGCGCCGTGGGATCCGAGGGATCGCCGAACGTCTCGTAGCAAAGCTCGATGTCCGGGCTCACCCGGCAGAGCGCCTCCGCCATGGCCCTGACTGTAGCCGCGGTCAGGAGAAGGTCGGCTGCTCGCGCCAGGGCATCACGTCGGGCAGCCCGTCGCTCACGCGGTCGGTGAACTCCGGCTCCCGCTTCTCGAGGAACGAGGTCACGCCCTCGCGCGCGTCGTCGGACTGCCCGCGCGCGAACATGCCGCGCGAATCGGCGCGGTGAGCCTCCATCGGGTGGGCCGCGCCGAGCATCGACCACATCATCCGGCGGGCGAGCGCGACCGAGACCGGCGCCGTGTTGTCGGCGATCTCGCGGGCCAGCTCGAGCGCCGCCGGCAGGACCTCCTCGGCCGGGTGGAGACTCCGCACGAGGCCCGCCTCGAGCGCCTCCTCGGAGCGGAAGATGCGCCCTGTCGCGGTCCACTCCACCGCCCGGCTGATCCCCACCACGCGCGGGAGGAACCAGCTCGAGCAGGCCTCAGGCACGATGCCGCGGCGGGCGAAGACGAAGCCCATCTTCGCTCCCTCGGCGGCGATGCGCACGTCCATCGGGAGGGTCATCGTGATGCCCACGCCCACGGCCGGGCCGTTGATGGCGGCGATCACCGGCTTGGTGGAGTCGAAGACGCGCCGCGTGAAGCGCCCGCCTCCGTCGCGCGGGACGTCGTCGCCTGACTGGCGCTGCCGCCAGTCGAACGTCTCCCCGCCGCGCTCCAGGTCCGCGCCCGCGCAATAGGCGCGGCCGGCGCCGGTCACGACGATCGCGCGCACCTCGTCGTCGGCGTCGGCGCGGTCGAGCGCCTCGATCAACTCCGTCTGCATCGTCGGTGTCCAGGCGTTGAGCCGGTCGGGGCGGTCGAGGGTGATCGTGAGGACGCGGTCGGCGACTTCGTAGCGGATCTCGGTGAATTCCATGGCGGCGCTCCTGAGGCGATCGGTGGTTGGGTTATGGATTGTCCGGGGTAACCTCGCCGCGTGCTGCCCCACCGCTCGATCGGCTCGCTCGCGGAGGTCTCCGTGGTGGGGCTGGGGTGCAACAACTTCGGCGGGCGGATCGGC
>JAXDHW010000182.1:0-5332 GCA_034664365.1 Thermoleophilaceae bacterium | reverse complement strand
CCTCGATCAGCGGCGTCCGCCGGCGCGGCGAGCCCTCGCCGTCGAACGGCGCGCTCGCGAGGCCGTCGGGAAGCGTCCCGTCGTCGGCGAGGCGGAGCTCCGGCGTGGCGATCTCGTCGCCCTCGCGACCAGCGAACAGCGAGCGGCCGCGCTGGACGGCGTCGGCCGACAGCATTCCGCCGATGAAGCCGAGGAAGCTGGCCGCCACCAGCGTGTCGAAGACGACCGGACAGCGGCGGCTCGACGGCTGGCGCGCGCCCTGGAGGGCCGTCGCGCGGGCGGCCGCCTCGGCGCCGATCGACTCGGGGTCGAGCTCCTCGGGGCCGCGGCCCATGCCGAGCCCGAGCCCCGTCATCAGGTCGGTCCCCTCGCCGGCGAACGCCGACGCGTAGGACCACGCGGCGCTCGTCTCGAACGAGTCGCTGAACCCGCGCGAGTTGGCCAGCGCGTGCGCGCCGTCGCCGTCGGCGTACACCACCTGCTCGACCTGCGAGACGTCCGGGTGCCCGCGCGCGGCGCGCTCCACGGCCAGTGCGAGCTCGACCTTGCGGTCGGTCCCCCAGCCGGCGAGCTCGTCGGAGCGCAGCGAGCCCACCTCGGCGGCGCCGAGCTCGTCGGGCAGGCCGGCATGCGGGTCGGGGTCGGCCACGGACGCCGCGGCGTGGGCCTCGGCCGCCAGCTCGCGCAGGCCGCCGTCGCTCAGGTCGGTCCCGTATGCGTAGCCCCAGCGGTCGCCGACGAAGGCGCGCAGCCCGATGCCGCGGCTGGTGGCGTCGGTGAGGCTCTCCACCGCGCCGTCGTAGACGCGGATCTCGCGCTCGGTGGTCTCCTGGCCGTAGGCCTCGGCATCGCTCGCGCCGGCCGCCACGGCCGCATCCACCGCGCGGCCCGCGGCGGCCTCGAGGTCGGGGCGCCCGGTCATGCGTCGGTGCCGCCCACCGTGAGCGCGGCGAGCCGGACGTGCGGCTGGCCGACGCCGGCCGCCACGCGCTGGCCGGCCTTGCCGCAGAAGCCGCTCGCGATGTCGAGGTCGCCGGCGATCCCGTCCACCGCGCGCAGCGCCTCGAGCCCGTTGCCGATCAGCGTGGCCCCGCGGACCGGCGCCGTGACCGTGCCGCCCTCGATCAGGTAGCCCTCGGATACCCCGAACACGAAGTCGCCGGTCGCCGGCTCCACCTGGCCGCCACCGAACGAGACGGCGTAGAGCCCGCGATCGACCCCGGCGATCAGGTCCTCGGGCGTCGCGTCGCCGGGGGCGAAGAACGTGTTGGTCATGCGCGGCCACGGGAGGTGGCGGAACGACTCGCGCCGCCCGTTGCCCGTGGACTCCGCGCCGTCGCGGCGGGCGCGGACGAGGTCGTACAGGTACGAGGTCAGGCGGCCGCCCTCGATGATCGTCGTGCGCTGAGTCGGCGTGCCCTCGTCGTCGATGCCGTCGCTCCCCCAGGCGCCCGTTCGGCTGCCGTCGTCGTATGCGGTGACGAACTCCGGAGCCAGCTGCTCGCCGATGCGGCCGGCGTAGACGCTCGCGTTCTTCTGAACCGCGTCCGCCTCGAGCCCGTGCCCGACCGCCTCGTGCAGCAGCACGCCGCCGAACGCGTTGCCCACCACCACCGGGATGCGCCCGGTCGGCGCGGCCCGCGCGTCGAGCATCGTGAGCGCCTTGCGCGCGGCACTCTGCGCGACCTCCTCCGGTCGCTCCGCGACGAGCTCGAACCCGGCGTGACCGCCGCGCGTCTCGCTGCCGGTCTCGACCACGCCGTCGCGGCGCGCGACCACCTGGACGGCGAGCCTCACGCGGGTCCGGTCGTCAGCGGCCGCCACGCCATCGGAGTTGAAGACCTCGACGAGCTGGCGGGACTCCGCGTAGCCGGCGCTCACCTGCGACACCTCGCCACCGGCGGCGCGCGCGGTCTCGTCGCAGAGGCGGAGCAGGTCGGCCTTGCGCGCGGCGTCGACGGCGCCCGGCGGGGTGGCGACCGGGTGCTCGCTGCCGCGCGTCAGCGCCGTGAGCGCGGCGGCGTGCGCGGCGGCGCCGGAGGCCGCCTGCGCGACCGAGTCGGCCACGCGCATGAGGTCGTCCTCCCCGAGGCCGTCGACGTGGCCGAAGTACGACGCCTCGCCCGCCACCAGCCGGATCGAGACGCCGCGCTCGGACCCGGACTGAGGCCGCTCGACGCGACTGTCGTCCAGCGTGAGCCCGAAGCCGTGGCGCTCCTCCGCGTAGACCTCGGCGAGGTCGCCGCCGCGGGCGAGCGCGCGCTCGATCGCGCGCCCGGCGAGCTCGGGATCGATCAGCGTCACGCGGGGGGGTCGCCCTCCGTGGAGGGCTCGGCGTCGCCGCCGTCGTCGGCCGCGTCGAGGGCGATCCCCACCAGGGTCTCCGCCGTCTCGATCAGGCCCGCCTGCGCATCGGTGCCGGCCGGCACGATGCGCGGCTCCCCACTCGCGTCATACAGGAGCGCGCGCGGCGTCCGGTCCTGCTGGCGCCGCCGCACGCCGCCGGCGATCGTGCCCGCGATGCGCGCGGCGATCGAGTCCTGGCGCTCCTTCACGCTGACTCCTCGCGCAGGTCGCCGAGCACGTGACGGAGGTCGTAGAAGACGAGCGACGGGAGCGCGAACCGACCCGTGACCACCGCGAGCGTGAAGCGCTCGTCGCGCGCGCAGAAGACGGCGCCGCGAGTGGTCGTGACCTCGACCTGACTGGGGGGTCCCGCCTCGCCGCCGGCGGCGTCGGCGCGCTTCAGGAGCTCGACCAGCGGCTCACGCAGCCGCTCGGCCCTATCGCCGTCGCCGCGCCATGCCGCGACCACCCGGCGGTCGGCGTCGAGCAGGACCGCGCCGCGGATGTCGGTCGACAGCTCGTCGAGGTAATCCAGTGCGAGTTCTGGAGTGAGAGCCGGTTCGACCAAGCAACGCGGCAGAATAGCGCCGTGCCCCTCGACCGAATCGCCTGGATCACGACCGTCGTGATCTGCGTGATCGCCGCGATCCTCGTGCTCGTGAGCGGCTACGTGGGCTACTTCTTCGTGCTGCTCGCGGTGGCCGGAGCGGCCGCGATCAACCTGAGCTGACGCCCGCCGTCGGGTTCTCGGGCTCGATGTGGATGAGGACGTCGGCGCCGTGCACGCGCTGCTCGATCTCGCCCTGGAGCTGATGGCTGACGTAGTGCGCGCGCTCGAGCGTCGTGCCCGGCCGGAACTGCACGTGGAGGTCGATGTGGCGCCGGCTGCCCGCCCGGCGCGCGCGCAGCTTGTGGTAGCCGGCGACCTCCGGCGCCCCGTAGGACGCGATCGCCTCGCCGACCTGCGCCAGCTCCTCCTCGGGGAGCGCCTCATCGACGAGGACGCGCGACGAGCGCGAGACGATCCGCATGCCCGACCAGACGATGACCGTGGCCACCACGAGGGCGGTGATCGGGTCGAGGCTCTGCGTGCCGGTGGCTGCTACGAGCGCGAGCGCGACGAGCACGCCTCCGGAGGTGAGGGCGTCCATGCGCAGGTGGGCCGCGTCGGCCTCGAGCGCCGGCGAGTCGGTGGCGCGCGCCTGGCGGGACAGGTAGGTGGAGACGCCGAGGTTGACCACCATCGACACGCCGACCGCCGCGATCCCGAAGCCGAGCGACTCCACGTCGTGTGGATGGCCGAGCCGCCGCACCGACTCGAAGATGATGATCCCGGCGCCGAGGAGGATGAGCACGCCCTCGAGCGCGGACGCGAGGTTCTCGACCTTCTCGTGGCCGTACATGTGCGACTCGTCGGCCGGCTCGTCCGCCTTGCGGATCGAGAACAGGGCGACGATCGAGGCGAGCAGGTCGATGCTCGAGTGGACGGCCTCGGTGACGATCGCGATCGAACCGGTGGCCGCCCCGGCCACGAGCTTGAGCACGATCAGCGCGGAGTTGGACGCGATCGAGAGTCGTGCGGCCCGCGCCTTTCGGCCGGGGTCCGGTGCCGCGTCCCCGCTCGCCGGGTGGGCCGCGGGGTGCACGGCCCCCGCGAGCGAACGCCTCATGGCGACGGCGCGCCGCCCGCTCGCGCAGTCTGTGCCGGGGCCGCCGCCTCGCCGCCGGCGGGTCCGCCCGGCGTCGCCTCGAGCCAGTCCGCGAACGCGCGGGCCGCGCGGCCGCGATGGCTGATCGCGTGCTTGTCGGCGGGGTCGAGCTCCGCCATCGTGCGCTCGCCGGGAGCGTCGTCGGGCACGAACGCCGGGTCGTAGCCGAAGCCGCCGTCGCCGCGCGGCTCGTGCGCGAGCGTCCCCGCGCAGCGGCCCTCGAATACGCGCTCGTCCGTGCGGCCCGGCGCCGCGAAGGCGAGCGCGCAGACGTACTCGACCCTTCGATCGCCGCCGTCCGGCACGTCACGCAGGAGCTTGGCCAGGTTCTCCTCGTCGCTGGCGTCCTCGCCTGCGAAGCGCGCCGAGCGAACGCCGGGACGACCGCCGAGCGCGGCGGCCGCGATGCCGGAGTCGTCGGCGATCGCCGCCTCGCCGGTCGCTTCGGCTGCCGCGCGGGCCTTCGTGCGTGCGTTCTCGGCGAACGTCGCCCCGGTCTCGGGCGGCAGCTCCACGTGGTCGGGGAGCGGCACGAGCTCGTGGCCGGGGAGCAGCGCCGCGAGCTCCCGCAGCTTGTGCTCGTTGCGCGAGGAGACGACGAGCCTCATCACGTCCCGGCCTCAGCCGGCCGGCGCGCCGATCGCGGCGAGCTGCGCCGCCCGGAGCTCGTCGATCCCGGCCGCGGCGAGGGCGAGCAGCTCGTCGAGTGACGCCCGCGACAGCGGCGTGCGCTCGGCCGTGGCCTGGACCTCCACGAGCCCGCCGTCGCCGGTCATCACCACGTTGGCGTCGACCTCCGCCGTGGAGTCCTCCGGGTAGTCGAGGTCGAGGAGGGGAACTCCGCCGACGATCCCGCACGAGACCGCCGCCACCGACTGCGTGAGCGGCACAGCGGCGAGCTTCTCCTCGGCCACGAGGCGCGCGAGCGCGAGGTGCAGCGCGACGTAGGCGCCGGTGATGGCGGCGCAGCGCGTGCCGCCGTCGGCCTCGAGCACGTCGCAGTCCAGGTAGACGGTGCGCTCGCCGAGAGCGGCGAAGTCGACGACCCCGCGGATCGAACGTCCGATCAGGCGCTGGATCTCGACGGTGCGCCCGTCGGGGCGACCGCGCGAGACGTCGCGCTGCTTGCGCTCGCCCGTCGACGCCGGCAGCATCGAGTACTCGGCCGTGACCCAGCCGCGGCCCTGGCCCTTCATCCAGCGCGGAACGTCCTCGACCGCCGACGCCGTGCAGATCACACGCGTGCCCCCCGCGGCGATCAGCGCCGATCCGGTCGC
>JAXDHW010000160.1:0-2569 GCA_034664365.1 Thermoleophilaceae bacterium | reverse complement strand
AGCTCCCGGTCGCCGATCCCGGCGTCCCGGACACGCGTTCGCCCGCCCGCCTTCTTCTCTGGGCCGGGAGGTTCCAGCGCGGCACTCTGCTCGTCGGGGTGCTCTTCGGTGTGCTCTGGATGACGTCGCAGGCGCTGATGCCGTTCGCCATCGGTCGGGCGATCCAGACCGGGATCGTCGAGCACGACAACCGTTCGCTCGCGATCTGGACGTTGGCTCTGCTCGGGCTCGGGATCCTGCAGGCGTTCGCCGGGGTGATGCGCCATCGCTATGCCGTCTTCAACTGGCTGCAGGCGTCGTACCGGCTGATCCAGGTCGTCGCCCACCACGCAGCGCGCGCAGGCCCGGCGCTGCGCAGCGAGCTGTCCACGGGCGAGGTGGTGGCCACGGTGTCGAACGACGCGATCCGCGCCGGCGGTGCCTTCGACATCACCGCTCGGCTCGCGGGCGCCGTCGTCGCGTACCTCGTCGTCGCGCTCATCCTGATCTCCTCGTCGGTCACGCTCGGGCTCGTCGTGCTCCTCGGTGTGCCGCTGCTCGTCCTGCTGCTCGGCTTCGTGATCAGGCCGCTGCAGGCGAAGCAGCGCGCGCAGCGCGAGGAGGTCGGCCGTCTGACGGCGCTCGGTGCGGACACGGCGGCGGGACTGCGCGTGCTGCGCGGGATCGGCGGCGAGGACGCGTTCCTCGACCGCTATCGCGGGCGCTCGCAGCGTGTGCGGCGGGCCGGTGTCGAGGTGGCGCTCCCGCAGTCGACCCTCGACGCGTCACAGGTGTTCATCCCCGGACTGTTCGTCGTCGTCGTGACGTGGATCGGTGCGCGGTTCGCCCTCGAGGGCAAGATCAGCACAGGCGACCTCGTCGCCTTCTACGGCTACGCGGCGTTCCTCGTCATCCCGCTGCGCACCTCGGCGGAAGCGGTCGACAAGATCACCCGCGCCCTCGTCGGCGCGCGCCGGATGCTGACGGTTCTTGCTGTCGAGCGGCCCGTGGTCGATCCGGAAGTGCCTGCCGCCGAACCGCCGGCCGGAGTCCCGGTCTCCGACCGCGACTCCGGCTTCGTCGCCGCGCCGGGCGAGTTCGTCTGCCTGGTCGCAGCGGATCCCGACGACTCGGCGAGCATCGCAGACCGGCTCGGCCGCTTCGGCAACGGGGACGGCGTCACGCTGGGCGACGTGCAGCTTGCCCGGCTGCCGGTCGAGGCGGTTCGGCGGCGCATCCTCGTCAGCGAGTCGGACCCGGTGCTCTTCGCGGGCACGCTGCGCGGCGAGCTCGATCCGTGGGGACGGTCGAGCGGCGACGCGGCGATCATGGACGCCGTCTCGGTCGCGAACGCCGAGGACATCCTGGACGCGCTGCCCGAGGGCCTCGGATCGACGGTCGAGGAGCGCGGCCGCTCGTTCTCGGGCGGCCAGCGCCAACGCCTCGTGCTCGCTCGAGCTCTTCTCTCGGGGGCCGAGGTGCTCGTTCTCGTCGAGCCGACGAGCGCCGTCGACGCGCACACCGAGGCCCGGATCGCCGAGCGCTTGCGCGAGGCACGCGTCGGCAAGACGACCATCGTCGTGACGACGAGCCCGCTCGTGCTCGACCGGGCGGACCGGGTGGTGCTCGTCGAGGACGGCATCGTCGTCGCAGACGGCCGCCACCGCGAGCTGCTGCGCTCGCACGCGGGCTACCGCGACGTCGTCACACGCGGTGAGGACGATCCCGAATGAGCAATCTGCTGCCGATCGCGTCGGGCCCGGAGCTCCGCGCCCAGGCCAAGGCGCTCGCGGGCCGGCATCGGCTCGGGCTCGCGCGCGTGGTCGGACTGCATGTCGTCGCGGGGGCGACGGGTCTCGCAGGACCTCCGGTGCTGGGCAACCTCGTGCAGTCGGTGCGGAGCGGCACGACGACCGGCCACATCGACGACCTCGTGCTGGTCCTCGCGGTGTTCCTCGTCGCCCAGACGGTCGCGACGTTCTTCGCGCGGCGCGCGTCGTGCGTGCTCTCCGAGCAGATGTTCGCCGAGTTGCGCGAGGACTTCATGCGCCGTGTGCTCGCGCTACCGCTCTCGACGGTCGAGCGGGCGGGAACCGGCGACCTGATCTCCCGCACGACGGCCGATGTCGACTCGATGACGCGGACGATCCGCTTCGCGCTGCCGGAGACGCTGATCGCGGCGATCACCGCGACCTTGACCGTCGGCGCGGCGATCTGGGTGAGCCCGCTCGAGGCTCTTCCGGCACTCGCAGGCGTGCCCGTGCTGGTCGTCGGCACGCGGTGGTACCTGAAGCGTGCGCCGTCGGGCTACCTGTGGGAGCGCGCGTCCTACGCCAAGCTCGCCGGCACCGTCGGCGAGACGGTCGAAGGGGGCCGCACCCTGGAGGCGCTCGGCCTGAACGAGCACCGCGTGCGGCGGCTCGACGACGACCTCGCAGAGGCCTACCGCGCGGAGCGGCGCACGCTCTTCCTGCGGACGGTCTGGTTCCCGTCGGCGGAGTTCGCCTACGTGCTGCCGGTCGTCGCGGCGCTCGCGTGGGGCGGCTGGCTCGTGGCCGGCGGCCATGCGACGCTCGGCGAGGTCACGGCG
>JAXDHW010000104.1:0-13836 GCA_034664365.1 Thermoleophilaceae bacterium | reverse complement strand
GACTTCAACACGCCCGAGGCGCTGGCCCAGCTCTTCCCGTGGCTGACACGGGCGCACTCCTGGCTCGACGCGGGTGAGCGCTTCGGCCCGGGCCGGCTCGGCGAGCTCCTCCGCGTGCTCGGGCTCGAGCGTCTGCTCGAGCAGGACGACGCGCCGGACGCCGACGCGCTGAGGCTCCTCGAGGAGCGCGAGGCAGCACGCCGCGAGCGCGACTTCGCCACCGCGGACGCCCGCCGCGACGAGCTCTCCGCGCTCGGCTGGGAGGTGCGCGACACGCCGGCGGGCCCGCGGCTGGTGCGCGCTTGACGGCACGAGCGGATCCGCTCGAGGACCGGCTCCTGTTCGTCGTGGGGGCACGGCGGAGCGGCACGAACTGGGTCGAGCGGATGCTCACCGCTCACCCGGACGTGGTGGCCATGCCGTCCGAGACGAACCTCTTCGCCATGTGGGTCGAACCGCTTCAGGAGCGCATGCAGCATTCGAGTCCGGGCTCGCCTGCGCCCGGCAAGACCTTCATGCCGCGCGCGGCGTTCCTGGCGGCGGTCCGCGCGATGCTCGACCGGGTGTTCGAGGACAGCCTCGAGCGGTTCGGCACGGGCGCGCGCTATCTCCTCGAGCGGACGCCGCACCACGCGGACCAGCTCACGCTGATCGCCGAGGTCTACCCGGGCGCCCGCGCGGTGCACCTCGTGCGCGACGGCCGGGCGGTGGCACGTTCGCTGCTGGCGATGGACTGGGGGCCGGACACGATGGAGGGGGCGGCGGCCGAGTGGCGGACCTCGGTGATGGCGGCGCGGGCGGCCCGCGAGCTGCTCGGACAGCGCTACCTCGAGCTGCGATATGAGCGCGCGCTGGCGGACCCCGGCGCGGCGGCGGACGAGCTCTTCGGCTGGCTCGGCCTCGAGCTGACGGACGCGATCCGCGAGCAGGTGATGCGCGAGGCCACCAGCGAGTACAACGTCGACCCGTCCACCCCCGGCGTGCGCGCGGACAAGTGGCGCGACCAGCTCACCGAGGAGCAGGTGCGCGTCTTCGAGCGCGTGGCCGGCGACCAGCTCGATTCGCTCGGCTACGAGCGGGCGCTGCCGCGCGGCGGCTCCGGCCGCCCGCGCCGCACCGGCGGCATCAGGGCGCGCCTGCGCCGCGCGCGCCACCCGCGCGCTGCGGCGCGCGCCGCGTTCGCGCGGATCGCGGCACGCGAGTCGGAGCGCGAGCTCCAGAGCGGCTATCGCCTCTTCGAGCGCTTCCAGGAGCTCGTGGCCGCCGGGTCGGATGACCGCGCGCTCGAGCTACTCGCCCCCGACGCGTCGTTCGGCCTCGCGGGCGACGACGGTGCGCTGGATGGGCGGGGCGACGACACCGCACGGTCGCTGCTCGCCGCGCTCGGCGACCACCGCCGGCGCGGCTGGACGCCGCTCACGGGCGCGATACACGCAAGCCCGCGAGCGTTCAGCTCGGTGGGGACCTACGAGCTGTCAGACGGCAGCCGCTGGGCTCAGACCATCGCGGTCAACACGAGCGGCGGCCAGATCATGCGTGTGGCGGTCTACCGGTTCCGGCTCGCTCCCGCCGACGCGCGCGATAGAGCCGCACCTCCTCCCGCACGCCCCTGAAGCGGCGGTCGCCCGCGTAGGACCAGGTAAACGCCGGTCGCGCGGCGTCGCGCACGGCGCGCGTGGCGAGCACGCTTCCGGGCCGCGCGACGTCCGTCACGCGGCTCGCCAGGTTGACCGGGGCCCCGAGCCAGTCGCCGCAGTGGACGATCGCCTCACCGCTCGCGACGCCCACCCGCAGCGGCATCAGGTCGGGATCGGCCTCCGCGCGCTCGACCAGCTCGAGTGCCGCGTCGAGCAGCGGCGCGGGGTCCGGCGCGACCAGCATCGCGGCGTCGCCGATCATCTTCACGAGCCGCACCGGGGGTCCGGCGACCTCGACGGCCAGCGCGGTGAGCCGGCGTCCGGCCGCGCTCAGCTCCCCCGGCGGCACCCGCTCGCCGAGCTTGGTGAAGCCGACCAGGTCCGCAAAGCAGACGGCGATCGGGCGAGCCCCCTCGACCCGCCCGGACTGGAGCTCGGCCTGGAGCACGACGTCCGTCTTGACCTGCTCCTTGAGATGGACGTTCAGCACGTACGCGAGCAGTGGGTTGAGCATCGGGACCAGGTGCTCGGCCGCCTGCGCGTAGCGGACGCCCAGCGCGAGCTCGCTGTCGCCCGCCTGGATCAGCGCCTCCCCGACGACCTCGCGGAGCGTCTCCGCGAGGTTTGACATCCCATGGCCGAGCACCTGGCTGATCAGGATCAGGCGCTCCTCGCCCAAGCCCGCGGCGAGGAACGGGCTCAGCGTCGCCGCCGCCTCCACATCCGCCTCGCTGTAGGCGACCTCGTCGTCGTCGGGCACGGCGAGTCCGAGTGAGCGCCAGAGGCGGCGGAGGAACTCGAGCGGGACGCCCGTGCGCTCGGCGACCTCGGTCGCGGTGAGGACGACGTCCTCGCGGTGCAGAACGCGGTCGACGGGGAGGAGCGCCAGTCGGTCGCGTCGCGCGGCATCACGGATCTCGTCCATCGAGAAGCCGTCGGCGAGTAGTTGGACTACCAGCGCCGTCCGCTCGTTGCGCGCGTGCTCGCCGGTTACGTCCCTGAGCAACCCGGCGGCCTCGATCTCCGCGGGGTCCGCCATCAGGCCGCGTGCGGGCATACGGGCACCGGCGCAGCCGCCGGCAGCGGCCCGCTGACCTTCCGCCGCGCGACGGTCACGCGCCCGCCGCGCGAGGGCACGAGCGTCACGTGGTGCACGCGCGGACGCTCGGGACGCGCCCGGCTCGGTCGGAGCTCCACACGCTCGAGCACGGTCCTGAGCACGGCACGCATCTCCATCGTCGCGAAGGCGGCGCCGATGCAGCGGCGCGGCCCGCCCCCGAACGGGACCAGCGTGTAGGGCGCGGCCGAGCGGCCGTCGAGAAAGCGCTCGGGCCTGAACTCGGCCGCGTCCTCGAACGCGTCGGACTCGTGCAGGAGCGAGATCGACGGCTCGACGGTCGTTCCCTCCGGCAACAGGTGGCCCGCGACCTCGACCGGCGCCTTGAGCTTTCGCCAGACGCCCCAGATGACTGGGCGCACCCGCAGCGTTTCGCTCACCACGGCGTCGAGGTACGTCTCCTCTCCGGCCGCGAGGTCGCCCTCGAGCCGTGCGAGGACGCGGGGGTGCCGGACCAGCCGCTCGAAAGCCCATGCAAGGCCCGTCGTCGTCGTCTCGTGCCCCGCGAGCAGCAGCGTAATCACGTGGTCGCGGAGCGCGCCGTCGCCGAGCGGCTCCCCGTCCTCGTCGCGTGCGGCCACGAGCAGGGCGAGGATGTCGTCGCGGCCGCCGGGATCCCGGCGGTGGTCGGCGATCTCCTCCTGGAGGAGGCGGTCGACCTCCGGCTGCGCCCGCAGCGCGCGGTGGTACCTGCCGAAGGGCGTCTTCATCACGCCGGGCCAGATCCAAACGCTCCACATGTCGAGCACGCTGAAGTCGAGCAGCCGTGGAAGGAGCTTGCGGAGCCGCGCGAGACGCTCGGGGTCACGCACCCCGATCACGGCTTGGAGGATCACCTCGAGCGTGATCGCCTGCATGCGCGGCTTGACCGCGAACGGCTTGCCGACGGACCAGGTCTCGACCTCGCGCTCCGCGATCTCGCGGATCCGCTCGCCGTAGGTACCCACGGCCTTGCCGTGGAACGGCGGCAGGAGCCAGCGGCGCTCCTGGATGTGACGGGCCCCGTCGAGGATCAGAAGCGAGTGCGGCCCGAGGACGGGCTCCATCGCGGCGTTCGCCTCGCCGGCGTGGAACACGTCCCGGTCGCCGGTGAAGACCTCCTTGACGGCGTTCGGGTCCGCCAGGCACACGATGTCGCCGATCCCGAAGGTGCGGATTGTGAACGCGTCGCCGTATCGCTCGCGGCAGTGACGCAGGATGGATTCGGGGCGGTACGCCCACCACGCGGTCTGCACCGCGCGCGGCCAGCGGGGGCCGGGAGGGAGGGAGGTAGTAGTCATACGTATGTACAATACACACGTATGCATCAGGTTGCGCAGTACCATCGCCCCGTGGCCCAGGCGAGCAGCCGCGAGCAGCTCCTCGAGGGCGCGGTCGAGTGCCTCAAGACCAAGGGCTACGCGCGGACCACGGCGCGCGACATCGCGGCCGCGTCGGGGGCCAACCTCGCATCGATCGGCTACCACTTCGGCTCGAAGGAGGGCCTGCTCAACGCCGCGATCATCCGTCTCTACGAGGACTGGACGGAGCAGATGGGCGCCGCGGCCTTCGCCGATCCCGATGCCCCGCCGCTGGCCCAGATGGCCAACTCCTGGGTGGCGATGCTCGACGCTTTCGAGGAGCAGCGGCCGCTCATGGTCGCGTTCGTGGAGGCCATAGCGCAGGCCGAACGCTCGGATGACCTGCGGCGCCAGATGGCGATCCATCTGAACGAGTCGCGCGAGCGGGTGGCGGACATGGTGCGCTCGAGCCTCGGCGACGCGGCGGGGGTCGACGTGGGCGTCGTCGCGTCGTTCCTCATCGCGGTGAGCGACGGCCTCGTCATCCAATGGCTGCTGTCGCCGGAGGACACACCGACCGGCGAGGAGCTCGTCGCGTCGCTCGGCGCTGCCCTGGCCGCGTCGCTGCCCGCGACGTGATCGTCTACGGCCGCAACCCCGTCCGCGAGGCGCTGCGGGGGCGGCGCACGGTCGCGCGCGTGTGGGCCAGCGAGCGCACGGCCCGCGAGCCATGGCTCAGCGCCGCGCCGATCGAGCCCGCCCGCGACGAGGAGCTAGCGTCGCTGTGCGGGTCTGCCGACCACCAGGGCGTCTGCGCCGAGGTCTCCGAGTACCCGTACGCCGAGCCCGCCGCGCTCCTCGCGGCTGACGATGCGCTGGTGCTGTGCCTCGACCAGGTGACCGATCCGCGCAACCTCGGCGCGGTCTGCCGCGTGGCCGAGGTCGCGGGCGCCGCCGGCGTGGTCATCGGCGAGCGCCGCTCCGCGCAGGTCACGCCGGTCGTCTGCCGCGCGTCAGCCGGCGCGGTCGAGCACCTGCCGCTCGCCCGCGTCCGCAACCTCGCCGACTACCTTGCCGACGCCAAGCAGGAGGGTGCCTGGGTTTATGGAGCCTCGACCGCGCCGGAGGCGGTGCCCTACGACCAGCCCGACTACCGCGGTCGCGTGGTGCTCGTGCTCGGGTCGGAGGGCCGCGGGCTCCGACCGCGCGTGGCGGCAGCCTGCGACCAGCTCGTGGTGCTGCCCGTGCAGGGAAGGGTCGAGTCGCTCAACGTCTCGGCCGCCGCGGCCGCCCTCGTGTACGGGATCTTGCATTTCGTCCGGCCGGGGTTGACAGGGTTCCATAAACCTGGGAAGCTCGCGCGCACAGATAAGGCTTGACCTGAGCTTTAGACAGGTCACGCGAGGTCTGGCGTATCAGGGGAGGTACGTGCGCCTCGACTTTCGGCTCCCAGCCTGTGCGGCCAAGGGTGTCGGAGGGGAGATGCAGTGGCAATCAGCGCGCAGTCGCGTACCGGTCAACCTCAGCTCGAGGTTGACGATCATTACCTCGTCGCTCTCGCCAAGTCCGGCAAGCGCGACGCGTATGACCGGATCGTTCGCCGCTACTACGGCTTCGTCCGGCTGAAGGCGTCGTCGTACTTCCTGATCGGCGGCGACTCGGACGACCTCATCCAGGAGGGCCTGGTCGGCCTCTACAAGGCGGTCCGCGACTATCGCTCGGACCGCGAGTCGAGCTTCCGCAACTTCGCGGAGCTCTGCATCACGCGGCAGATCATCACGGCGGTCAAGACGTCGACCCGCAACAAGCACACGCCGCTCAACCAGTACGTGTCGTTCTCGCAGACTCCCGCCGCGGCGGGCGACGGCGAGCCGACGCTCGACGAGGTCCTGCCCGGCCCGACCGCGCACGACCCCGTCAACCAGGTGATCTCCTCGGAGGAGCTCCACTCGCTGGTCGCGTGTCTCTCGAGCGTGCTGTCGGAGCTCGAGGGCTCGGTGCTGTCCCTCTATCTGGACGGACACAGCTACGAGGCGATCGGGGAGCGGCTGGCCTGCGACACGAAGACGGTGGACAACGCGCTCCAGCGCGTGAAGCGCAAGGTGGGCGCGCATCTGGACTCGCGTTCCGTGCTGCTGTAGAGGGAGGTTGCGGCTCAAGCAGTAGGGCGGGCGCGCCGACCACGAACGTGTGGTCGCCGTCCGCCCCGCCTTCCTCATCGCCCTCGTGGGCGCCCTTGCGCTGGCCGCCGTCAGCTTCGCATTCACCGCCTCATCGCGCGCTCGGGCTCGGCAGGCCGCCGTGCGGGCGTCCGCGCCCGCGCCCGCCCAGCCGAACGCGCTCCGCTCGGTCGTGCGGCTACCGGCACCGGCCAAATCCGAGGCCCCGGCCGTTCCGGAGCAGCGCCACAGCGGGCCGGCACCTGCCCAGGTCCTGCGCGTCCGCGACGGCCGGACGGTTGCGCTCCGCGACCGTCCCCACGGGCACGTCATCACCACCCTCGGCGACCGCACCGAGTTCGGCTCGCCCACAGCGCTCTCGGTCGCTGAGCGGCGTGGCCGCTGGGCCGCCGTGCCCAGCTCCGCCCTCGGGAACGGCACGCTCGGCTGGGTCGACACGAAAAGCGACTCCCTCGACCGCCGCGCCACCGACGTCCGTCTCGTCGTGAGCCTCGCGCACCGCCGGCTCGAGCTGCGGGTGCGCGGCCACGTGAAGCGGCACGTCCGGGTGGCCGTCGGCCGGCCGGGCTCCACCACCCCGCGCGGTCGCTTCTCGTTCCCCGACAAGCTGGCCGGTAGCCAGTACGGCCCGTACTACGGCTGCTGCATCCTCGCGCTCTCGGGCCACCAGCCGCACCCACCGCCGGGCTGGAC
This sequence comes from Thermoleophilaceae bacterium, assembly GCA_034664365.1. Lineage (GTDB taxonomy): Bacteria > Actinomycetota > Thermoleophilia > Solirubrobacterales > Thermoleophilaceae > AC-37. The sequence goes on along the minus strand of JAXDHW010000104.1, from coordinate 6,929 downwards.
GGGTGGTAGCCGGCTCGCGATCCACGGCACCAACGCGCCGTCCACCATCGGCACGCCGTCGTCGGCGGGCTGCCTGCGGGCGGCGGACGAGGACCTGCGCGTGCTCATGCGCCGCGTCCCGCTCGGCACGCCTGTGGTCATCCGCGCCTAGTCCGCACCGCGCGCCGGTTAGGGTCGGGGGATGCCGTCCCGCGAGGAGATCGTGGAGCGCGCGCTCGGATACCCGTTCCCGCGGCCGGACCGGTCCGTGCTCATCGCGAACGGTCGCGTCGAGGACCTCACACGCCTCGACGCGCGCGGGCGCGTGCCCGTGCTCGCGTACGGCTCGAACGCGTCGCCCGCGAGCCTCGGCTGGAAGTTCCCGGAGGAGCGCGACGCCGTCGTGCCGCTCGTGCGCGGCACGATCCACGACCTCGACGTCGTCTACTCGTCGCACATCGCCGTCTACGGCTCGGTGCCGGCCACGCTCCAGGGCTCGCCGGGGACAGCCGCCGAGACGTTCGTGGCCTACCTCACCGACGACCAGCTGGCGCTGGTCGAGGGCTGGGAGATCAACGCGACCTACGAGACGCTCCAGGTCGACCTGGACCTCGAGGTGGGCGAGCCGCCCGCGGCAGTCGGCGCCTTCGTGTCCCGCCACGGCGCCCTCGCGATCGACGGCGGCCCGGTGGCGGTCGCCGAGGTCCCCGCGCGGGGACGGCGGTTCCCGGCCCTGCGGCAACCGGAGGTGCTGGAGCACGTGCGCGCGGCGGTCGCTCCCGACCTCGGCATCCACGAGTTCGTGACCGGCAACGTCGAGGACTACGAGCGTGCGCGTGCCCACACGGCGCGGCTGCCGGCGATCGAGTTCGACCCAAGCCGGAGAGGGGACTCGAACCCCTAGCCTGCCGCTTACAAGGCGGCTGCTCTACCAGTTGAGCTACTCCGGCGCGTGCCGGAGGAGTCTAGGTCCGGGAGGGACGCCGCGCCGGCGGTCAGGCGACGCTTGCGACCGCGGCCGACTCGAGGTTGCCGTGGCCGTTGGACGAGACCGGAATCGTGGGCGGCTCGTCGGCGCTGCGGTCGTTGAGCACGTGCTCGAGCGCGCCGAGCACTGCGCCGAACAACGCATGCCGCCACGTGGCCTGCGCGAGCGCGCGCCGATTGCCCCAGAGCGAACCGAGTTCCCCGCGCGCGGGGTGATAGCGCTCCACCAGCCGCATCGACGGCCAGGTGGCTGCGTGCTCGGCCAGTGCCGCGACCACGCCGCGGAGCACGGGCGGTCCCGGGATGAACGGCTTGCCGAGCGCGTAGGCCGCCCCGAACAGCGCGCCGTTCTGGAGATGCAGCGCGAGGCCGATCGGCCGCCACTCGGGACCGCGCGTGACGAGCTTGCCGAGGAGCTCGGTGTCGTCGTAGTCGGAGTCGAACAGCCGCTTGTCGAGCGGCTGCTGCGCGGCCCACACGGTCGCGGCGATGCTTCCGGCCAGCGCTCCTCGCAGGCTTCGCTCCAGCGTCATGCGTGGAGCGTAACGACCACGGCGCGGCGGTGGTAGGTGGGGTCCATGAGCGACCGCGCGAAGCCCTCCCGCGACCTGTCTCGCTATCACGAGCGCGCACGCGTGCACGGCGTGAACCGCGTCGTCTACTGGATCGTCCGCGCGGTCGTCCAGTCGGCGATGCGCATCTGGTTCCGGCTCGACCGGCAGGGGCGCGAGAACATCCCGCGTCGCGGCGCCGTGATCCTCGCCGCCAACCACCGCAGCTTCCTCGACCCGTTCGTCGTGGGCGTCTGCCTGCGGCGGCCGGTCTACTTCGTCGCCAAGCAGGAGCTCTTCGCCAAGCGCTGGCAGGGGTGGATCCTCAACGCGCTCGGCGCGTTCCCGATTCGCCGCGGCGAGTCCGACGAGCAGTCCGTCGCCACCGCCAAGGCGATCCTCGCGCGCGGCGACGCGGTGGTGATCTTCCCCGAGGGGACGCGCATCCGCACCGGCTCGCTCGGGCGGCCCAAGCGCGGCGTCGGCCGCCTGGCCCTCGAGAGCGGCGCGCCCGTCGTCCCGATCGCCGTCACCGGCACCGAGCGCGTCCGTCGCGGTTGGGTCATCCGCCCCGCCAAGGTGAGGGCCCGCTGCGGCCGGCCGCTGACCTTCCCGCGCGTCGAGGCCGCGTCGCCGTCACTGGCGGCCCGCGTGACCGAGCGGATCTGGCCGTGCGTCGAGCTCCAGTGGGAGTGGCTCGGCGGGCTGCCGGCGATGCGCAAGGCGGCGGTCGTGGGCGCCGGTGAGCTCGGCACCGCAATGGCGGACGCGCTGACGCGCGCCGGACTCGACGTGCAGCTCGCCTGCCGCACGGCGGCTCAGGCGCGCCGACTCGGCGCCTGCACGGTCGCCGACCTCGAGCCGGCCGCCCTCGACCTTCTCGTCGTCGCCACTCCGCTCGCGGCGCTGCCGAGCCTCGTCGCGCGGATCGGCGCCTCGGTGGGTCACCGGACCACGATCCTCCTGCCCGTCCGCGGCGAGCTGGGCCCGCACGCCCTCCCCGCCGCACGCCACCTGCGCGAGCGCACCGGAGCGGCCACGGTCGCGTCGGTCGCCGTGCCCGGCGGCGCGGCGTCGCTCCGCCACGGCGGCGGGCGCGTCGAGCTGCGCTGCGATGACCCCGGCCGCTGCGACCAGCTGCGCGACGCGCTGGAGCGCGCGGGCCTCACGGTCGGCCCGGCCGACGAGCTCGCGGACCGGTCGCTGAGGCAAGCGGCCTAGGGAGTACGCTCGCGTGAGTGGCGATCGCCGTGGACAAGCCGCAGCTCGACCGCGAGTTCAGCGACCTGTACCGGGCGCACCTCCGCGACGTCTACAGCTACAGCTACTACCGGATCGGCAACCACCACGATGCCGAGGATCTCACCGAGCAGACGTTCCTTCAGGCGTATCGCCACTTCGCGCGGGCGCGCGCGGAGTCGAACGGCCGGCCGCTGCGCCCCTGGCTGATCCGGATCGCCCACAACCTCGCGGCGAACTACCACCGCGACCGCTCGCGCAAGCCGCAGACCAACCTGGAGGACGCCGCGATCCTGTCCGAGCCCCACGGGACCGAGCAGATCGTGGAGGAGCGCGAGGAGGTCCAGGCCGTCCTGCGCGGGGTGGCAGGACTTCCGGACGACCGCCGCGAAGCCCTGATCATGCGCTTCGCGCTCGGCATGGACAACCGCGAGATCGCGCGATCGCTCGACCGCTCGGAGGGCGCCACGAAGGTGCTGATCCATCGCGCGATCAAGCAGTTGGAGCAGCGGCTGGAGGACGAGGGAGGTGGCGGCGATGAGTGAGGCCGAGCGACTCGAGCGCCTGCTCCACGACGCGCTCGTCCCGCTCGAGCCGCCGGGTGTGCTCACCGAGCGCCTCGAGCGCACCCTGACCGAGCTGACCGCCAGCGCTGTGGACGAGCTCGCCGAGTTCGACCCGAGTGCCCTGCGCGACCCCCGCCGCTGGGCGCGGCTCGCCGCCGCGGGCGTGGTGGCCGGCACCGCCGGCGGTGCGCTGATCCTCGTCAGGGCACGCCAGAAGCACCGCCGCAGCGAGGCGCACGGCCTGCGCGCGCTCCAGAACGGATTGCGCGAGGTCTCCGGCGACATGCGCCGGCGCCTCGGCCGCTGATCCGGAATCGCGCCCTCCGCGTAGAAGCGCCAGGAGCGCGTGCTCGGAACAGCGGACATCCCACGACTCGCGGACGAGGAGCTCATGGAGCTCGTCGGCGGAGGCGATGCGCGCGCGTTCGAGGCCGTCTACGACCGGCACGGCGGGCCGGCGTTCTCGCTCGCCTATCGGATGGTGGGCAACCGCGTGATCGCGGAGGACATCGTCCAGGAGGCGTTCCTGTCGATCTGGCGCAGCCGGCTCCGCTACCAGCGCGAGCGCGGCAGCGTGCGCACGTGGGTCCTCGGGATCGTCCACCACCGCGCGATCGACGCGCTTCGCCGCAACCTCGTGCACGAGCGGCGGCGGGCCAGCGCGGAGGGGATCGAGGAGCGCCACGAGGCGCCCGAGCGCACCGACGTTGAGGTCGCCCGGCGCGAGGAGGCGCGCAGTGTGCGCGCCGCGATCGAGGAGCTGCCCGACCAGCAGGGCCAGGTGATCGAGCTCGCGTACTTCGGCGGCTTCACCCACACCCAGATCGCCGAGATGCTCTCGATGCCCGTCGGTACGGTGAAGGGACGCATGCGGCTCGGACTCGAGAAGCTCCGCCGCAGCCTCAGCCAGGAGGTTGCGCTGTGAGCGCGAGCGAGCACGGGCGCCGCTCCGAGGACGTCGGCGCATACCTCCTCGGCGCGCTGACGGAGCTCGAGGCGCGCGCGTTCGAGCGCCACGTGATGGCCTGCGCGGAGTGCCGCGACGAGCTCGAGCGGCTGCGGCCCGCCGTCGAGGCCGTGGCGCGGTCGCCGGAGCAGTTCGAGGCGCCGCCGAGCCTGCGCCGGTCGCTGATGAAGGCCGCGCGCGAGGACGCGCCGGCGGCGAGCGCACGCGGCCGCCTCCGGATGCCGCGCATCACGCTGCGCTGGCCGCAGCTCGCGGCTGCCGCGGCGGCCTTCGCGCTTGCCGGCGTAGTGATCGGGTTGAGCGTGAACTCCTCGTCCGAGCGCTCGGTTCAGGCGACCACGCGGCTTCCGGGCTCCGCCGCCAGGCTCACCGTGGCCGACGACTCCGCGACGCTGCGCGTGTCGGGCCTGCCCGTCCTGAGCGGAAACCGCGTGTACGAGGTCTGGGTCCAGCACGACGGGGCGGTACGCCCGGCCGGCGCCCTGTTCGCCGTCCACTCCAGCGGGCGCGGCGCGGCCGCGATCCCCCGGAAGCTGCACGACGGCGACCGCGTGATGGTCACGCGTGAGCGGGCCGGCGGCGTGCGGAGCCCCACCGAGGCGCCGATCATCGTCGCGCGCGCCTGACCCGGGGCCGCGCCCTGAGCGCGGATATCGTCACCGGGGTGGAGACCTGTTACCGCCATCCCGGCCGGGAGACGCGGGTCTCGTGCTCCAACTGCGGCCGGCCGATCTGCCCGGACTGCATGACCACCACTTCGGTCGGCATGCGCTGCCCGGAGTGCGCGAGCGAGAAGACCCGCGTGCGGCAGTACTCCGGCGGAGCGGTGGACGCGCCCACGCTCACGTACGTCCTGATCGGGATCAACGTGGCGGTGGCTCTCGGGTCGCTCCTGAGCGGCGGGGGCTACTCGGCGAGCGGGGTCGGGAGCGACACGATCTTCCGCGACGGGGCGCTCTCGCGCGCGGCGATCGACGACGGCGACATCTGGCGGCTCCTCACATCCGGCTTCATCCACGCCGGCCTCCCGCACCTCCTCTTCAACATGCTCTCCCTCTGGGTGCTGGGCACGATGCTGGAGCCCGCCGTCGGGCGCCTTCGCTTCGGGCTCATCTACTTCGCGTCGCTCTTCGCCGGCTCGTTCGGCGCTCTCGTCGCGCAGCCCGTCGGGACGACCGTGGGCGCCTCCGGCGCGATCTTCGGACTGCTCAGCGCGGCGATCATCGTCCTCCGCTCACGCGGTGTGAACCCGATGGAGAGCGGTCTCGTGTTCTGGCTCGGGCTCAACCTGGTGCTCACGTTCGGCGTCGGCGGGATCTCGATCGGCGGCCACATCGGCGGCCTCGTGGGCGGTGCGCTGGCCGCGCTGGTGCTCTACGAGCTGGCGCCGCGGGCGCGGCTGCCGTTCCGGGCGTCGGCCGCGATCGTGGGCGCGGTTGCCGCCGCGGCGGTGTTGGGGTCGATCGCGATCAGCGACGGCTCGGCCCCGCCCCAGTCGACGCGGGTCGGGTGCAGCGCGTGCGCGAGCAGCTCCAACCCGTCCACGAGCCGCGGGCCCGGTCGCGAGAAGTACGCGGCGGCGTCCACCGCCACGATCGTGTCCGCGCCCAGCCGCTCGAGCCGCTCGGCGTAGGCGCGCGCCTCCTCGGCGGAGCGCTCCGCGTGGTAGCCGCAGGGCATCACGACGACGACCTCGGGGCGGATGGCCTCGATCTCCTGCCACGAGGCGGTGCGCGACTTCTCGCCCGCGAAGCCGAGCGGGTCGTCGCCGCCCGCCAGCTCGATCATTTGGGGGACCCAGTGCCCGCCGATGAACGGCGGGTCGAGCCACTCGAGGGCGACGGTGCGCGGTCGCTGCGCGTCCTCGACCGCTTCCTGGACCGCGTCGATCCGCGCCGCGGCGTCGTCCACCAGCAGGCGGCCCCGGTCCGGGACCCCGGCCGCCGCCGCGAGGTCGCGCGTGGCCACCAGCACCTCGCCGAGCGTGGTCGGGTCGAGCGACATCACCTCCGGCACCGGGTGGAGCTCCTCGGCGATCGCGCGCACGTCGTCCGACGAGACGGCGCACACCTCGCACAGCGCCTGGGTCACGATCAGGTCCGGAGCGACCTCGCGCAGCGTCCAGTGGTCGAGCTCGTAGATCGCCTCCCCGCGCGCGGTCCGCTCGCGCACCTCGCGGTCGATGTCGGCCGGGCCGATGCCCTCCGGGATCACCGTGCGCGTGAGGTGGGGCAGGTCCGCCGCCTCTGGCGGATAATCGCACTCGTGAGTGACCGCGACCACTGACTCTCCGAGCCCGAGGGCGAAGAGGGTCTCGGTTGCGGAGGGGACGAGACTGGCGATCCTGGGAGGCACCGACCGAATATGCCACTTCTGAGCGATGACGACCTCCAGGGCCGCCTGGAGAGCCTGGATGGATGGGAGCGCGACGGCGACGCCCTGCGGCGCGAGTTCAAGTTCGAGGACTTCAAGGGGTCCGTGGACTTCGTCGTGCGGATAACGCCGGCGGCCGAGGAGATGAACCACCACCCGGACCTCGCGATCTCCTGGAACACCGTGACCGTCACGCTCTCGACGCACTCCGAGGGTGGCATCACGGAGAACGACTTCGAGCTTGCCGGGCGCATCGACTCGCTGGCC
>JAXDHW010000064.1:0-2525 GCA_034664365.1 Thermoleophilaceae bacterium | reverse complement strand
CGTCGACGATCGCCTGGAGCGGCTCCTCGAGCGCCTGGCGGACCTCCTCGCTGGTGAGCACGACGGTCTTCGGCAGTCCCGAGACCAGGTCGCGGCCGCGGATCTCGGCCTGCACCTCCTCGCCGAGGGGGAAGGCCGAGCCGATCTCCAGCTTGACCTCCTCGGCGGTCTGCTGCCCGATCATCAGCTTGTACTCGCGCTTGACGTAGTTGATGATCGCCTCGTCGAGCTCGTCGCCGCCGATGCGGATCGACTGGGAGACGACGATCCCGCCGAGCGAGATCACGGCCACCTCGCTGGTGCCGCCGCCGATGTCCACGACCATGTTGCCCGTCGGCTCGCCCACCGGCAGCCCGGCGCCGATGGCCGCCGCCATCGGCTCCTCGATCAGGTAGGCCTGGCGCGCGCCCGCGGAGAGACAGGCCTCCTCCACCGCGCGCTTCTCGACGCCCGTCACGCCGGACGGCACGCAGACGACCACGCGCGGGTGGGCCCAGCGGTTCTGGTGGACCTTCTGTATGAAGTGGCGGAGCATCTGCTCGGTCACGTCGAAGTCCGCGATCACCCCGTCCTTGAGCGGCCGGATCGCCTGGATCGTGCCCGGCGTGCGGCCCAGCATCCGCTTGGCCTCGATGCCCACCGCGTGGACCTCGCCGGTGCGCGAGTCGATGGCAACCACCGACGGCTCGGACAGCACGATGCCGCGCCCGCGCACGTAGACGAGCGTGTTTGCGGTGCCGAGATCGACCGCCATGTCGCGGCCGCCGAAGCCGGTTACGTACGAGAAGAAGCCCATGGAGCGAAAGGTCGACGGGTCCGTGCCACGACCCGTGCCACGACCCCCCGGGGGCGAACTATACGAGGCCTATTGGTGGCTCTGTGCGGTTTGCAACAGACCCGGCGCGAGGTCCAGCAGCCGCGGGACCGGGAGGCCGACGACGTTCCAGAAGTCCCCGTCGATCGACTCCACGAACGCCGCTCCGCGGCCCTGGATGGCATAGCCCCCGGCGCGGTCGCGCCACTCGCCCGAGGCGAGGTACCAGCTGAGCAGCGGTGGCTCCAGGGAGCGAAACCGCACGCGTGTCACCGCACTGGCGGTGCGCTCCTCGCCGTCGGCGGTGACCAGCGCGATGCCGCCCCACACCTCATGCGTCCGCCCGGATAGGCGCCGAAGGAGCAGTTGGGCCTCCTCCTCATTGCCCGGTTTTCCGAAGACCCGCCCGTCGAGGTGAACCTCGGTGTCCGCCCCCAGCACCAGACCTCCGACCACCGCCCGTGCCTTCTTCAGTGCATTTTCAATAACGAGGGAGCGCGGGTCGCCTTTGGTGCTCTCGTCGACGTTCGCGGGCTTCACGACGAACCCGATCCCCAGTTGCTCCAGGATCGCCTTGCGCTGCGGCGAGCGCGATGCCAGCACCAGCGGCTCGGTCATGGCGCTAGCCGAGGTCGGGGAAGAAGAGCGCGATCTCGCGAGCGGCCGACTCGGCCGAGTCGGAGCCGTGCACGAGGTTGGTCTGGACCTCGAGGCCGAAGTCGCCGCGGATCGAGCCGGGCGCGGCCTCGATCGGGTTGGTGGCCCCGATCACCTGACGGGCGGCGCTCACGGCCTCGTGGCCCTCCAGCACCATCGCGACCAGCGGCCCGCCGGTGATGAAGTCCACGAGGTCGCCGAAGAAGGGCTTTCCCTGGTGCTCCGCGTAGTGCCGCTCGGCGAGATCACGGTCCATGGTCAGGCGCCGCATGGCGGCGATCGTCAGGCCCTTGCGCTCGAAGCGGGCGACGATCTCGCCGGTGAGGCGGCGGGCGAACGCGTCCGGCTTGACCAGGATCAGGGTGCGGTCCATTTGGGTGAGGCTATTCGCTGGCCGGCCGGCGCGCGGGCTGCTCGGTGGGGGCGGCGTCGCCGCGGCTCGTGGCTCGCGCCGGCTCGGGTGAGGCCTGACGCTCGGACCGCGCGGTCTGGCGGGCGGGAGCCGTGCGCTCGGCCGCGGGGGTCGCGGCGCGGCGGGTCGGCCGGCGCCGCTGCGGGGCCGCCACGCTGCTCGTGACCTCGGCCTCGCAGTACGGGCAGATCTTCCAGCGTGGGTCGAGAGGACGGCCGCAGGTGGAGCAGGGCTCCTTCAGCTTGTGCATGCAGCTGGGACAGCGCAGGAACGTCTTCTCGACCTCGAAGCCGCAGTGCGGGCAGGCCAGCTGCTCCACCTGGGCCAACCTGGCTTCGGCCGCTGCGATCTCCAGCTCCCGCTCGCGGACGTCGTCGATGTACTCGGGCGGCCTGACGATCGCGTAGACGATCGCGCCGACGAATGGGAAGAACAGCGACCCGGCCGCCGCACAGGCCACCAGCATCGGATCCTCCACCCGCCGGCGGGCGTCGGCATAGGTCCAGAACGCGAGCGCGAGCCACAGCGCCACGAGCACCAGCAGCACGAGCTGAACGGCGAGGTTGAGCCCACCGTGGAGCCCGAAGATCGCGATGGCGCGCATCTGCGCGCGGAGTGTAGCCGCGCCGCGGGTCGCCCCGC
>JAXDHW010000052.1:0-3580 GCA_034664365.1 Thermoleophilaceae bacterium | reverse complement strand
GGGAGCTCGACCAGCGCGAGCGCGAGCTCGTCGCCCTCAAGTTCGGCGGTGGGCTCACCAACGCCGAGATCGCCCGCGTGCTCGGCGTGTCCGAGTCCAACGCCGGCACCCGCCTTCACCGGGTCCTGCTGAAGCTGAGAGAGGCATGCCATGAGCACGACTGACGCACTGCTGGCCATCGACGAGGCGCTCGCGACCGGCTCCCCGGACGCCACCGACCCGCTCGACCGCGAGCTCCAGGAGATCGCGCTGGCGCTGCGGGCCGACTCCCCCGAGCCCGACCCCACGTTCGCGCGCGAACTCGACGGGCGCGTGTCGCGGCGGTTCGCCAAGCCGCGCGTCGCACGCAGCCTGCTCCCGCGCCGCCGCCTCGTGCTGGCCGGCGCGGCCTCCCTGGTGATGGTCGTCGCGATCGGAGGCGCGATTGCGGGCCTGTCGGGCACCGGCCGGGAGCGCCACGCTCGCATCGAGCGGTCTCCACGGCCGGTCACGCTGCCGGAGACGCTGGCGGCCGGCGGCGGGCCGGCGGGGGGGACGAGGCGGAGCTTCCAGAACTTCCAGCAGAGCCCCGCGACAGTGCCCGGCCCGCGCCGCGTCGAGCGCGACGCCCGCCTGACCCTCGCCGCCCCCGCCGACGACCTCGACCACGTGGCCGACCAGGTCGTGGACGTGACCGACCGCCATCGCGGCGTCGTGCTCGACTCGGACCTCTCGACCGGCGCGGACTCGAGCAGAGGCGGCACCTTCACCGTGCGGGTACCGGCCAGTGAGCTGAGCCAGACCCTTCGCGACCTCTCGCGCCTCGGCGAGGTGCGTGCGCGGAGTCAGTCCGGCCACGATGTGACCCGCGCGTACGACACGCTCGGCGACCGGCTCACGGCGGCGCGGGTCGAGCGGCGCGGCCTGCTTCGCCGGCTCTCCCACGCGACGAGCACCGGCGAGGCCGATGGCCTCCGCGCCCGGCTCGACCGGCTGGCGAGCGAGATCCAGGGCCTGAGCCGCGAGCTCGGGCAGCTCCAGAACCGCACGAGCTACACCCGCATCGCGGTCACCCTCCTCGAGCGCAAGAGCGCCGCGAGCCCGCTCGGCGGCACCGGCGACGCGCTGCGCGGTTCGCTGCGCGCACTCGTCGGAGCCCTCGCGGTCACGCTCCGCGTGCTCGCCGCGGTGCTTCCGTTCGCGTTCCTCGCCGCCCTGGCGTGGGCAGCCACGGCGCTTCTCCGGCGCCGCCGCCGCGAAGCCGTCCTCTCCTAGCGCGACCTACCAGTTCAGGTGGAGCGTGCGGTGGACCAGCTCCACCACGAGCACGCCACTCCCGAAGAGCGACGTCAGCGCCATCGTGCGCATTCCGATCTTCCGTGCCATCGAGCCTCCTTGCTCCAATCACGGTGACTGGACTCCAAGGTACCGCGACCGCGCCAGCCGGGCAAGTGCCCTGGCATGATGCGGGCATGGCGGGCGGGGACGAGACATCGCGGCTGCTGGGCCGGGTGTCACTGTTCGCGGGCCTCTCGGAGCGGGACCTGGCCGAGCTCGCGCAGGTCGCGGTGCCGCGCAGCTGGATGGAGGGCGAGGCGGTCTTCCGCGAGGGGGACACCGGCGACACCTGCTACGTGATCAGGCAGGGCGCCGTGCGCGTCACGCGGCGCCACTCGGACGGCCGCCAGATCGCGCTCGCCGAGCTGCGCGAGGGCGACATCTTCGGCGAGCTGGCGATGTTCGGCGGCGAGACGCGTTCGGCCACCGTCGAGGCGACGCAGCCGACCACCGGCGTGGCGCTTCTCGCCGGCGACATGCGCCGCACGATCGTCGCCCACCCGGAGATGGCGGTCGCGATGCTCGAGGGCCTCGCCGACCGGATCCGCGCGGCCAACGAGCGCCTCGCCCGCCAGACCTTCCAGACCGTCGAGGGGCGCGTGGCGAGCGCGCTGCTCGCCCAGGTCAAGACGCTCGCCCAGGAGGCGGGCCAGGAGGATCCGCGCGAGATCCTCATCAAGGCCACCCAGTCGCAGATCGCCCAGCTATCGGGGTCGTCGCGCGAGAGCGCGAGCCGCTTCCTCGCCAAGCTCGAGCGGGCAGGCGTCATCACCACCGGACGCGGCAAGATCCTCGTGCATGAGCCGGCCGCGCTCAACAACTACATCTACTGACTCAGGCGATCGCTACGCCAGGCGGCGCCGCAAGATGGTCGAGCGCCAGCTCCGCGCGCGCGGGATCGAGGACGAGCGCGTGCTGCGGGCGATGGCGGAGGTGCCGCGCGAGCGCTTCCTCCCCGACGAGCGCCGCCGCGACGCCTACCGCGACGGCGCGGTGCACATCGGGGAGGGCCAGACGATGTCGCAGCCGTGGATCGTGGCCTGCATGACGGCGCTGCTCGAGCTCGAGGGGGACGAGCGCGTGCTCGAGGTCGGCACCGGCTCGGGTTACGCGGCCGCCGTGATCTCGCGCTGCTGCGCCGAGGTGGTGACGATCGAGCGCCGCCGCGCGCTGGCCGACCCCGCACGCGCCGTGCTCGCCGAGCTGGGCTACGCCAACGTCGAGGTGCGTGTGGGCGACGGCGCCGCCGGGGCGCCCGACCGCGCGCCCTTCCGGGGGATCTCCGTGACCGCGGCGGCCGACGGCGGGCCGCCGGCGCGGCTGCTCGAGCAGCTCGCCCCGGGCGCGCCGCTGGTCTGCCCGGTCCGGCGCGGGACCGGCGAGGAGCTGATGCGCTTCCGCGACGGCCGCGAGGAGACCGTGGTGCCGGTCCGCTTCGTGCCGCTCGTCGCCGGGGACGGCGCCGAGTGATTCGCGAGTTCTCGGCCGGCGGCGTCTGCGTGCGCCGGATGCGCGGGCGCGACTTCATGGCCGCGGTCCGTGTCAAGGGCGGCAGCGTGCTCGCCCTGCCCAAGGGCCACATCGACCCGGGCGAGAGCTCCGCCGAGGCCGCCCGGCGCGAGGTGAGGGAGGAGGCCGGGGTGGACGCCACGCTGGTCGAGAAGCTCGGCGACGTCAAGTACTGGTACAGCCGCGGCGGCGAGCGGGTGATGAAGGTCGTGAGCTTCTTCCTGTTCAGGTACCGCTCGGGCAGCGTCCGCGATCACGACCACGAGGTCGACTCGGCCGAGTGGGTCCCACTCGACGACGCCCCGCGGCTGCTCGAGTACAGGGGTGAGCGCGAGATGGCGGAACTCGCCCTTTCCAGCCTGCGCTCCGGCAGGTAGTCTCCGCCCGCCGTGTTCGTCCTGAACTTCTACTCGCCGGTCTTCGTGGACCAGCTCAAGCGTGGCCGCAAGACCGCCACGATCCGCCTCGGCGACAAGTCGAGCAAGTACCGCAAGGGCGAGGTCGTCCTGATCACGGTCGGCTTCCAGCACGCGCCGCGCGAGAAGATCTTCGAGGCGGTGATCGACGCCGTGGAGGTCAAGCAGGTCCGCGAGCTCTCGCCGCGCGACATCGAGCACGACAACCCGGAGTTCCGCCGCCTCGAGGAGACGGTCCACTTCCTGGAGCAGATCTACGGACGCCAGGTCGAGGAGGACGACACGGTCACCGTCGTGCGCTTCTCCGCGATCCTCGAGCGTCCCGAGCAGATCTCCGA
>JAXDHW010000347.1:0-2514 GCA_034664365.1 Thermoleophilaceae bacterium | reverse complement strand
TCGGGGGCGCTCGCAGCGCAGGGTCCTCCCAGCGATTGGCCACGCGGGCTGGCGGCGTACCGTCCAACGGGTCTTTACCCTCGCCACGAGGGAGGGGCCACCGGCGACTACCGTAGGAACGACGGTCTGAACTGGCCCCACTGCGACGGTCCCAACTGGCCCCACCTCGTCCGATGCTGGGCTGAGGCTCCGGTGCTCTTTGAGCGACGGGCGGAGGTCGGCAGGAAGTGGGATCCAGGGTGGAGCTGTTTGAGCAGATCAGGCGGGATAGGGAGCTTGAGGGGTTGTCGATCCGGGCGCTCGCGGTGCGCTATGGCGTGCATCGCCGTGCGGTTCGCCAGGCGTTGGAGTCGCCGGTGCCGCCGGCGAAGCGCGTGTCGGGTCGGGCGGCGCCGAAGCTCGGCGCGTATCGCGGGCTGATCGACGAGTGGCTGGTCGCCGATCTTCAGGCGCCCAGGAAGCAGCGGCACACGTCGAAGCGGATCTGGCGGCGACTCGTTGACGAGCACGGCGTGGTGGTGGCGGAGACGACCGTCCGTGATTACGTGCGCAAGCGCCGGCGCGAACTGGGCTTGGCCGCTGGGGACGTGTTCGTGCCGCAGATCCACGCGGCGGGCGTGACCGCGGAGGTTGACTGGGGCGAGGCGGATGTCTGGCTCGCGGGGTCGCTGACGCGGGTGCATCTGTTCTTCATGCGGTCGTGTTTCTCGGGCGCGGCGTTCAGCATGGCCAGCCCGGTTGAGACGCAGCAGGCGTTCCTTGAGGGCCACGCGCTCGGGTTCGCGTGGTTCGACGGCGTGTTCGCCGAGGTTCGCTATGACAATCTCGGCTCGGCGGTGAAGAAGGTGCTGCGCGGCCGCCGGCGCGTGGAGACCGACCGGTTCGTCGCGCTGCGCTCGCATTATCTGTTTGACTCGATCTTCACGACCCCAGGGATCGCGGGGGCGCACGAGAAGGGCGGCGTTGAGGGCGAAGTCGGGCGCCACCGCCGCAACCATCTCGTCCCGGTCCCGACGGTGGGGTCGATCGCGGCGCTGAACCGGCTGCTGCTCGCCGGCTGCCAGTCTGATCTGGACCGCCGGATCAACGGGCGGCCGGGAACGGTCGCTGAGCAGTTCGCGCTGGAGCGCCCGGTGTTGCGGGCGCTGCCCGGCGAGCCGTTTGACGCGACGGAGACCGCGTCGGTCCGCGTCGATGCGAAGGCACTCGTCACGGTCCGCCAGAACCGCTACTCCGTTCCGGTGTCGTTGGCTGGTCTGCGCGTGACCGCCCGGGTCGGGGCCCGGGAGATCGTGATCTCACATCAGGGCAGGGAGGTCGCCCGGCATGAGCGGCTGCACGCCCGGTTCGCGACGAGTGCCCAGCTCGATCACTACCTCGAGCTGCTTGCGCGCAAGCCCGGCGGCCTCGAACGCTCGCTGCCGCTGGCCCAAGAGCGCGACCGCGGCGCGTGGCCCGCCTGCCTGGATGAGTTCTGGGCGGCGCTGACCGAACGCTACGGGCCGTCTGAGGCGGCCCGGCAGATGGTTGACGTGTTGATGCTCTGCCGCGACCACGGCCCCGCCCGGGTGCAGCTCGCCGTCCGCGGAGCCCTGGCCGCCGGCGCGATCGACGGGCACGCCGTCGCCGTTCTCGCCCGTCGAACCAGCCCGCCGCGAGCACCAGCCCAGCTCGAGGGCCTCAGCGAGCGACTGGCCACCCACGACCGGCCGGCGCCGGACCTCGCCGGCTACGACGTCCTGATCGGAGGGCAACGATGACCACCGCCAAGAACGCCCGGACCGCCGCGTTGGAGGCGCTGATCGAGGCGCACGCCACCGAGCTGAAGCTCCCAACGGTCCGCCGCCGCTTCCGTGCGCTCGCGGACGAGGCGACGCGGGAGCAGCAGACACCCACGGCCTACCTCGCCGCGCTGCTCGAAGCCGAGACCGCGGAGCGCGCCGAGCGCCGCGAGCGGCGGCGTCTCGTCGACGCCCGGTTCCCGATGCTCAAACGCCTCGAGGACTTCCGCTACAGCGAGAACGCGAACAACCCCCAAGCGACGATCGCCGCGCTCGCCGAGGGATCCAGGATCGACGACCGCGAGACCGTCATCTTGATCGGAGACTCGGGGACCGGCAAGACGCACCTCGCGACCGCGCTGGGCATCCGGGCCTGCCAACAAGGCCGCCGCGTCCGCTTCACCACCCTCGCCGCCCTCGCGAACGAGCTCCAAGAAGCGCAGACCCGGCGCGACCTCGCCCGGATCGTCGCTCGCTACGCCCGCACCGAGCTGGTCCTGCTGGACGAGCTTGGCTATCTCGCCCTCCCCGACGGCGCCGCCGAGCTCGTCTTCCAGGTCCTCTCCGAACGCCACGAACGCGGCGCGCTGATCATCACCACCAACCTCCCGTTCGGCGAGTGGACCAAGGTCTTCCCCGACCCCCGCCTCGCCAAGGCCGTCGTTGACCGCCTCACCCACCGCGCGCACATCATCGACACCGGCACCGAGTCCTGGCGCTTCCGCCACGGCCT
>JAXDHW010000038.1:0-4717 GCA_034664365.1 Thermoleophilaceae bacterium | reverse complement strand
TTCAGGTCGAACGACGGCGGCACCACGTTCCCGACGACGGTGAATCCCGGCGACATGAACCAATCGGGCGACAACATCGCCGGCGGGGCGATCTTCGGGTCCTCCGGCAGCGTCGGGCGGCTCTCCGACACCATCTTCACGATCTCCGACGTGCAGACCGTCGGGATCAGCTTCCAGGCCACGCCCACCGAGAGCAGCGGCGAGACCAGGACGGTGAACCTCGGCGGCCCCGTGAGCGCGTCCTACCAGGGTTCGATCGCCCTCCAGGCGCCGGACACGCTGGTGGCGACCATGGCGACGCTCGACAAGATCTACTGGCGCAAGTGGGACGGCTCGGGCGACGTGAACGACGTCAGTAACTGGACGGCGCCCGCCCTGCTCGATACGACGAACGTGAACAGCACGGCCAAGCTCGTCTCGGGACCGTCCGGGATGTACGTCGCATACAGCACGGGAACGACGAGCCACGCGCGTTTCGTGCTGCGCAAGTTCACCGGGGCCGGTTGGGGTGCGCCGGTCAGGCTGACCGAGATCGGCAGCCCGAACTTCGGCGACCTGGTCGAGGACTCCGCCGGGCGGCTGCACTTCGCGTGGCAGGACACGAGCGGCCGCCTGCGCTACCGCTACGCGCGCAGCCCGGCCAACCTGCTCTTCTCGCAGGCGCAGGTGCTCGGCCCGTCGAGCGAGAACCACGCGTTCCTGAAGCTGGGCGTCAACGCGGCCGGCCGCGGCTGGATCGCCTGGGACGACATCCCCGGGATCAGGGCGCTCCCGATCGCACCGGGCGAGCCGCCTTACAACGGGCCGACCAAGAAGACCTCGAAGGACGTGGGCAACGGGGCGGTCTTCATGAAGTCGCCCAAGCTCTGCGTCGGTCCGGGACAGGTGTTCAAGGTGAAGGTGAAGAAGGAGGGCAAGGTCACGATCGACGAGGTCACCGTCTCGGTGGACGGCAACAAGGTCGGCACCGATTCGAAGAGCCCGTTCAAGATCGTCGTGCCCACGAAGGGACTCGCCGCGGGGGCCCACTCGCTCAAGGCGAAGGTCACGGCGCACTTCAAGAAGAACGGCAAGAAGAAGACCGTTACCAAGACGCTCACGACCACCTTCACGATCTGCTGAGCGGGGGGCGTTGTTCCCGCTTGGCCGGTCCGGGTATGTTTCCCGCAAGGAGCGGATCCGAGGAGAGGCATGGCATCTAAGAAGAAGAAGGCCGCGAAGGCCGGCGCCGGCGCTGTAGCGGCCGGTAAGGCCGCCCGGTCCAACCCGTATGTGCAGCGCATCGTCGAGGACGACGCGCTGCGAGAGAACCTGCGCACGGCGTACGAGTCGGCGCGCAAGGCCTACGAGCGCATGTCGAACGGCAAGGGCCCCGCAAAGGCCCTGATGGACGACAAGAAGACCCAGAAGGAGCTCAAGGAGGCCGCGACCTCGCTGCGCGAGGCGGCCGACACCCTTCGGGGCGCCAAGGCCAAGAAGAAGAAGGGCCGGCGCGGGAAGCTTCTGCTCCTGATCGTCGGCGCTGGCGCGGCGCTGGCGCTCTCCGAGGGCCTGCGCAAGAAGGTGCTCGACGCGCTGTTCGGCGCGGAGGAGGAGTTCGAGTACACCTCGACGACCTCCTCGTCGGGCTCGTCGGGCTCGTCGGCCGAGCCGGCCGGCGCCACGACCTAGCGCGCCGGTCTCAGTGATTTCGGGAAGGGGCGCTGCGGCGCCCCTTTTCGTTGGTCGTCTGGTCGCTCCGCTCGGAACGGCGCAGGCGCGCCGGCGCGTGCTGAACTGCATCGATAAAGGGGGAGCACTGGGTGTGGGCCGTTTAGGTGGTGTATATGACACATAGAACGGCCCACTCCCTCGGGCTCGCCTTTGTTGCTGCTGTCGACGACTTGCGCCAGGATCGCGTCCGGTGAAGACCACCGCCGCTGGTTGGCCGGCCAGCTAGAGTGCAGCGCCGTGGAGGCTGCTCAGACTACGGCGCGGGCGGAGCGCCGGCTCGACTCCGACAAGGCCAAGCGGATCGTGGCCGCGATGCGCGCCAGCGTGGCGCGGCGCGGCGCCGCCGGGTCCACGTTCGACCACGTCGCGCAGGAGGCCGGCGTGTCGCGCGGGCTGCTGCACTACTACTTCGGCTCGAAGGAGCGGCTGCTCGTGGAGGTGGTCAGGCACGACGCCGACGAGCGCGTGCGGGCGATCGAGGCGCGGCTCCGCGACGCCGACTCGCTCGACGCGATCGTCCAGGCGCTGGTCTGGGGCCTCGAGCAGTTCGTGGCCGAGGACGCCGGCAGCCACGCCGTCATCCACGAGCTGCTGAGCGCCGCGCGCCGCAACGACGAGATCCGCGAGGAGCTGGCCGCGCTCTACAGGCGCGTGCGCTCGGAGGTCGCCGAGATCCTCGTCGAGAAGGAGCGCGAGGGGATCGTCAGCCTGCGCGCCGACAGCGAGGCCGTCGTCGCGATCTTCCTGGCGCTCGCCGACGGTCTCGAGGTCCAGCTCACCTCGGACACCGAGTGGCCGAGCTCCGCC
Organism: Thermoleophilaceae bacterium; assembly: GCA_034664365.1. Classification (GTDB taxonomy): domain Bacteria; phylum Actinomycetota; class Thermoleophilia; order Solirubrobacterales; family Thermoleophilaceae; genus AC-37. The sequence goes on along the minus strand of JAXDHW010000038.1, from coordinate 2,197 downwards.
GCGGTGGACACCGCCGTGACGGTCGCGCGGTTCCTGCTCGGCGACCCTGCGTGAGCGATTTCACACGCGGCGCGCCGGCCGACCCGGATAACTAGGCGGGGGGCATGCAGCGCGCCATGGACAGCCTGTCGGGCCTCGTCGAGCGCCGCCGGCTGCTCGTCGTCGGCCTGTGGCTGGCCCTGCTGGTGGCCGCGGTGCCCTTCTCGCTGAAGCAGACGGACCACCTCACCAGCGGCGGCTTCACCGTGCCGGGCTCCGGCTCCGACCGCGCGGATGCGGCGCTGCACCGCTTCGACGGCGTCGAGCGCGACCGGCTCGCCGTGGTCCTGGCGCTGGGGCCGAACGCGTCGCAGCGCGACCTCCAGGCCGCCCTCGACCGCGTCCGAACGGCCACCCGCCGGGTCGCCCACGCCAGCGTGGCGTCGACGGGTGGCGAGCCGCCGCTGAAGCGCGTCGGCAACACGCGCGTCGCGATCGTGCCGCTGCATCTCAGCGGCAGCGAGGACGAGAACGCCGACGCCGCCAGCAATCTGCGCGACGAGCTCGGGGTGGGCGACGGGCCGCGTCGCGGCGTCGAGACGCACCTCGTGGGGCAGCAGGCGCTGTGGGCCGGCATGCAGGAGCTGAGCAAGCACGACCTGGCGACCGCCGAGAAGGCCGGCTTCCCGATCGTGCTGATCATCCTGCTCGCGGTGTTCGGGTCGCTTGCCGCCGCGGCGCTGCCGCTGGCGCTGGGGTTCGGCAGCGTCACGCTCACGGGCGCGGCGATCTACTTCCTGTCGCAGTCGACCGAGATGTCGGTCTTCGTGACCAACGTCGCGTCGATGATCGGCATCGGCGTGGCCGTGGACTACTCGCTGTTCGTCCTCGCGCGCTACCGCGAGGAGATACACACGGGAGCGTCGCGCGAGGAGGCTCGGCGCACCGCCATGCGCACGTCCGGCGTGGCGGTGGCGTTCTCGGGCGTGACCGTGCTGATCTCGCTCGCCGGCCTGTTCCTCGTCGACTCCACCACGATCCGCTCGATGGCGATGGGGGCGATCGTCGTGGTGGCGATCTCGATCCTCGGCGCGATCACGCTCCTGCCCGCGCTCATGAGCCTGCTCGGAAAGCGCGCCTACGCGCGCGGACGGCTCGCCATGGTGGCCGGCCTCGTGGTGCGCGGTCGCCGCAGCGTGCGCCGGCGGCGCGGCCGGTCACATCCGGAGCGGCCCGGGTTCTGGGAGCGCTGGACCGAGCGGACCATGCGCCGGCCGCTGCTTACGGCGGCGCTGAGCGCCGGGTTGCTCCTGCTCCTGGCCGTGCCGGCGCTGTCGCTCAAGTGGGGCGATGGCGCGCTGCGCCAGTTCCCGTCGGGCAACGAGACGCGACGCGGGGCCGAGCTGGCGTCCGACGTCGAGGGGAAGGGCGCGGCCGGGCCCGCGCTGGTGGTGGCGCGCTTCCGTCACGGCGGCGCCACGGACGCTCGCAACCGGCGCGCGCTCGAGCGCTTCCGCGAGCATTTCGGGAACGACCGCGCCGTGGCGTCGATCGCCCCGCCGCTCGTCTCGCGCGACGGCCATTCCGCACTCGTGACGGTCACGCCGAAGGCCGATCCGGAGAGCCCGCAGGCGCGCGGACTCGCGGGGCGCCTGCGGTCGTCCAGGGCGGACCCGCTCGCGCCGGTGGCCGCCGTGCACGTCGGCGGTCCGACGGCGCACGTCGAGGACTTCAAGCACCTCGTGTCGGGATCGATGTGGAAGATCGCGGTGTTCGTGCTGGCGTTCAGCTACGTGGTCCTCCTCCTGCTTCTGCGGTCGCTGCTCCTCCCGCTCAAGGCGGTGGTGATGAACCTGCTCTCGGTCGCGGCGGCCTACGGCGTGCTCGTCACGGTCTTCCAGTACGGCTGGTTCGACGGGCTGCTGGGCTTCCACCACCTCGGCTACGTGAACACGATGACGCCGCCGTTCCTGCTCGCGATCGTCTTCGGGCTGTCGATGGACTACGAGGTCTTCCTGCTCACGCGGATCCGCGAGCGCTACGACGCGACGGGCGACACCAAGCGTGCGGTGGGCGAGGGACTCGCGAAGAGCGCCCGGACGATCTCGAGCGCGGCGCTGATCATGGTCGCGGTCTTCGCCGTGTTCGCCGGCACGGGCGTGCCGTCGATCAAGGAGATCGGTCTGGGCCTGTCGGTGGCGATCGCCCTCGACGCGAC
>JAXDHW010000035.1:0-4788 GCA_034664365.1 Thermoleophilaceae bacterium | reverse complement strand
AGTGCTGGACGACCAAGCAGCTCGAGGTGTTCGTGAACGCCCTCGCGGGCGGGCGCGGCACGCCAGCCGTGGCGCGCTGACCGCCGGTTGCCCCTTGCGGGCACCGCGGGGCGCCACTAGGGTGACTCGCAGATGGACTCGCGCCCCGTCTTGAAGCGCCTGCTTGCCCTCCTACCGCTCAACTGGCTGCTGTGGGCGCTCGCCGTCGCGCCCGCGCAGGCGGACGTGAACCTTACGGACACGACGAGCTTCGACTTCGGCAATCAGTCGGTGAGCACAGTGAGCTCGTCGCACAGGTTCGAACTCACGAACAACGACCCCGTGGCACCGGCCACGATCAAGGGCGAGATGTTCGTGCAGCACGCCTCCGTCTCGCTTGCGGAGGACTTCCTGATCAGCTCCACGACATGCAACGGGACGCTGCTCGCGGGTGAGACGTGCGAGATCCAGGTTAGGTTCGTCCCATCGGGCCTGGGGCTGCGGACGGCGGACATGAAGATCGTGGGCGCCGCCGACACCGTCACCGTGAGCGGGACCGGGGTCGCGCTCCCGCCGGGGTCTCCTGGTGCGGACGGGCGCACGATCCTCAGCGGCTCCGGTGCTCCCGCCGGAACGCTCGGCGCGGATGGCGACTTTTACATCGACACGTCCGTCCACGCGATCTACGGCCCGAAGACCGGCGGAGCCTGGGGTAGCGGCACAACGCTGGTCGGGTCGCAGGGAACTGCCGGCGCCGACGGACGCACCATCCGCAACGGCTCCGGCCCTCCTGCCTCGGGCCTGGGCGTGGACGGCGACTTCTACATCGACAACGTCGCCCACACGCTGTACGGGCCCAAGACCGCCGGTAGCTGGGGCGGCGGTACATCCCTCGTCGGCCCGCAGGGAGAGCAAGGCGCCCATGGAGTGGAGGGCAGCACCGGGCCGAAGGGCAGCACCGGCCCGACGGGTCCCACCGGTGCCACCGGCGGCACCGGGCAGGCCGGGCTCCAGGGCGTCACCGGCGCCACCGGCGCCACGGGCGCCACGGGTCCCACGGGCGCGACCGGCGCCGGCGCCCCCGGCCCGACCGGCGCCACCGGCGTTCAGGGCATCCCCGGCGCCAAGGGCGACCGCGGCGCACAGGGCCCCGCCGGCCGCGACGCAACGATCGACTGCCGCGTGCGGAAGACCAACACGACCAGGAAGCTCAAGGTCGTCTGCACCGTCAACTTCGCGAACCCCAAGTTCGTCGTCCGGGCTCGCTAGGCCGTCGAAAGGTTCGGGGGAGGAAACGGAGTCCGGGCCGGCAGCACGCCGGCCCGGCTTCGGCCCGCGGGCTAACATCCACGGCGACAACCAGGGGGGCTCGCGGGTAGGCGGGCTGAGATAGCGCTCCACGAACGAAGTTCGCCCGGCGCCGACCCTTCGAACCTGTGGGGTAATGCCCGCGGAGGGAGCGATGGCAACGAGGCTCGAGGCTCCCGTCGAGGAGCCTCGCTCTGTTGAGAAGGCGGCAGTCCGGATCGAGTCGGCGACCCGTCGCTACGCGCGGCGCCGCGGGGCGACCGTCACGGCGATCGAGTCGCTCGACCTCGCGGTCGGCCGGGACGAGGTGGTCGCCGTCGTTGGCCCGTCCGGCTGTGGCAAGTCCACCCTGCTCGAGCTCGTGGCCGGGCTTCAGGAGCCCGACGAGGGGCTGGTGACGGTCGCCGGCGCCCCCGAGCGCCGCGCCGCCTGCGCCTGGATGCCCCAGCGCGACCTGCTCGTGCCCTGGCGCGACGCCGTGGGCAACGCGGCGCTCGCGCTCGAGTCGGCCGGCGTCGGGCGTGCCGAGGCGCGCCGCCGGGCCGCACCGCTGTTCGAGCGCTTCGGCCTCGCCGACTTCGAGCGCGCGCGCCCGGCCGAGCTGTCCGGCGGGATGCGCCAGCGCGTGGCGTTCCTGCGCACCCTCCTCGCCGACCGCCCGGTCCTCCTGCTCGACGAGCCGTTTGGGGCACTCGACTCGATCACCCGCGGCTCGATGCAGGAGTGGCTCGCGGAAGCGCTGGCCGAGGAGCCCCGCACGGTGTTGCTCGTGACCCACGACGTCGACGAGGCGCTGGTGCTCGCCGACCGCGTGGCGATCCTCACCCCGCGACCGGGCCGCGTGCGCGCCGAGCTGACGGTGGACCTGCCGCGGCCGCGCCGCCGGCGCGAGCTGCTGACCGACCCCGCCTTCGCCGAGCTGAAGCGGCGGGCCCTGGACGCCCTCGAATGCTGAGGCGCTACTGGCCCAGCGCGCTGCTCCTGGTCGCCGCCATCCTGGCGTGGCAGGGGATCGCCTCCCTCCCGGGCGTGGACGACCTCACGCTGGCCTCGCCGGTCGAGACCTGGCACTCGCTCCGCACCGACACGCACCTGCTTCTCACGAACGCCTGGACGACGGCCCAGGAGGTGCTGCTCGGGCTCGCCGTGGCCGTTGTCCTGGGCGCCGGCGCCGCGGTGGCGATGCACCTCGTCCGCCCGCTCCGCGACGCGGTCTACCCGCTGCTCGTGGCATCGCAGGCCGTGCCGGTGATCGTGGTGGCCCCGCTCTTCATCCTCGCCTTCGACTATGGGATCGGCCCGAAGGTCCTGATCGTCGCGCTCACGTGCTTCTTCCCGATCACGGTCAACCTGCTCGACGGACTGCGGGCGGTCGAGGCCGAACAGCTCAAGCTGATGCGGAGCCTCGGCGCCTCGCGGCTCGCCACGCTGCTCAAGGTGGAGCTGCCATCCGCTCTCCCCTACCTCTTCAGCGGCCTGCGCGTGGCCGCCACGGTGTCGGTGATCGGCGCCGTCTTCGGCGAGTGGGCGGGCGCCGATCGGGGCCTCGGGCGCATGATCCTGCTCGGCATCAACCAGCTCCAGACACCACGCGTGTTCGCCGGCGTGATAGTCCTGATGTTGATGTCGATCGCCCTGTTCCTGTCCGTCTACGTCGTGGAGCGGCTCGTGGCGCCCTGGGGGCGCGCGTGAGGCGGCTCGCGCTCCTGGCCGTGGCGGCCCTGCTCCTCGCCGGCTGCGGCGAGCGCACGGAGCGCACGCGGCCGGGGAAGACGCAGCAGTTCCAGCTCATGCTCGACTTCCTGCCGAACGCCGATCACGCCGGGATCTACGCGGCTCAGGCCAACCACCGCTTCAGCGACGTGGGTCTCGACGTGAAGATCCGCGTGCCGTCGGACCCCGCGGCGCCGATCCGCCAGGTCGCGGCGGGCCGCGTCGACCTCGCGATCTCGTACGAGCCGGAGGTGCTGCGCGCCCGCGACCACGGGCTCAAGGTGGTCTCGGTCGGCGCCCTCGTCCAGCGCCCGCTCACCACGATCATCGCGCTGCCGGGCTCGAGGATCAAGAAGCCGGCCGACCTGCGCGGGAAGACCGTGGGCACCGCTGGAATCGACTACCAGCACGCCTTCCTCCAGACGATCCTCGAGCGCGCCGCGGTGCCGCCGGCGAGCGTGAAGGAGCGCAACGTCGGCTTCAACCTGGTGCCGGCGCTGTTGACCAAGAAGGTCGACGCGATCCTGGGCGGGTTCCTCAACTACGAGGCCGTGGAGCTGCGCCAGCGGAAGAAGAAGCCCGTGGTGATCCCGGTCGACCGCGTCGGGGTGCCGCGCTACGACGAGCTGGTGTTCGTGACGAGCGAGTCGGCCGCGCGGGAGAACGCCGACGCGATCCGCGCCTTCCTGGGCGCGGTGGCGCGCGGGACGCACGACCTGCGGAGCGATCCCGTGAGCGCGCTGGTCAAGGCCAATCCCGACCTTGACGCGAAGCTCCAGCGCGCTGCCGTGAAGGTCACGCTGCCGCTGTTCCAGCCGCCCAGCGGCAAGCCGTTCGGCTACCAGGAGCCGAGCCGCTGGCGCACGTTCGCGGACTTCATGCGCAAGAGCGGGCTGATCCAGCACCCGGCGAGCTCCAGGGGCGCCTTCACCAACGGGCTGCTACCGGGGCAGGGCCCCTGAGCGGCCGCCCGCCGTACGCGTGCGGCGCATGCAGGAGATACATCCCGGCGAGCGCGGCGTAGGGCTCGTAGGGCTCGAAGAACTCCCGGACCTCGTCGACCGTCGCACGGCGTCCCAGCCCGGCGAGGGTCCCGACGAGCTTGACGTAGGCGAGGTCGCCCGCCGGTAGCTGATCGTCTCGGCCCTGGCCGTGGAAGGCGAGCTTCTCGAGCGTCCAGGGCCCGATCTCGCGGATGGCCAGGAGCCGGCGCCATGCCGGCTCGTGCTCCGTGAGGTCGACGCGGCCGGCCGCCACCTCGCGGCTCGCGCGGATGAGCGCGAGCGAGCGCCCGGCGGAGAGGTCGCACGACTGGAGCTCCGGCTGGCAGCGGCGCGCGAGCTCGGCCGCGGACGGGACGTCGCGCAGCGTGCCGCAGGCGCTGCGGCGGCCCCAGCGGCGCGTGAGCGCGCGCTGGATCCGCACGGCGCGGTCGGAGTCGATCAGCTGCTCGGTGATCGCCCAGGCGAGCGCCTCGAACGGCTCGGGGCGCCGGATCGGCCGCAGCCACGGCTTGCGGCGGATGATCGGACCGACGAGCGGGTCGTGGCGGAAGGCCCGCTGGAAGGGCCGCACGTCGTGGTCCACGCCGAGGGCGAAGCGCATGCGCTCGACGGCCCAGGCGGCGGTGTCCTCGGTGGACGCCTCCGCCCGGATCCGCACGGCCGACGAGGTCGTCCAGGCCTGCGCGAGAACCTGCTCGGAGTCACGATGGAGGAGTCGGACCCGCGCACTGCCCCGCCGCCGGAGGATCCCGTCGCGTCCGCCGGACGGCAGTCGGTAGGGCCC
>JAXDHW010000026.1:0-3733 GCA_034664365.1 Thermoleophilaceae bacterium | reverse complement strand
ACCGGCGATCGCTCGCGCGGCCGCCTCGGCGCGGTCGGCCGCGAGCGATGCCGACACGCCCGGCCCCGTGCCGTTACCCGGCAGCAGGGCGATCGCCGTGTCGAGCGGCAGGCGCACCAGCCTGATGTAGCCCTCCAGGGCCGTCCGTGGGATCACGCGCAGGTTCATCGGTCCTCCTCGGGGTCGACGGCCGCCGCGGTGGCCTCGGCTTGGCGCGCCTCGCGCTCGAGCCGGATCGCCTCCTGCTCGGCGGCCAGGCGCTCGCGCTCGGCGAGCTGCTCGGCGGTCTCGGCGGCCTGCTCGCGCGACTCGCGCTCCCGCTCGGCCGCGGCCTTCTCCTCACGGGCCTCGGCCACCGCGCGCGCCTCGGCCTCGCGGCGAACGCGCTCGATCTGATCGTCGCGGCGCTCGGCCGCGACCTCCGTCTCGAGCCGCTCGCGCTCGGCCTGGTTGCGGGCGCTATCCGCCTCGAGCTCGGCCGCTGCCTCCGCCTGCCGCGCCTCGGCCGCCTCCCGGCGCGCCTCGGCCTCGGCCTCCGCCTGGGCCTGCTGGAGCCGGCCCTCGCGCGAGAGGTCCTCGTCGCCGACGACCGAGCCGGCCACCTCCTTCGCCTTGCCGGCGATGCTGCCGACGATGCCGCCGGCCGTGCGCTCGCGGCCGCTCATCGGCGAGCGTCGCGCGGAGCGGGACGACCGAGCGAGCCACCGCGGCTGCGCCGGATGGCGTAGACGATCGCCATCGAGAAGAGCACGGACAGCAGGATGCCGCCGCCGTTGCGGTGGAACAGCACCGCGTACAGAAGCCCTGCCGCGAACGAGCCGGCCATGCCGACGAGGATCGTCTGGAAGACGGACATGGGGTCGCGTCCGGGGAGCGCCAGACGCGCGAGCGCGCCGACGATGAGACCCGTTAACGCGAGCGCGATGATGTAGCCGATCAGACTCATTGAGTTCCTTTCAAAGGGTGGGGTACTGCCGCCCGAAGGCGGTTGCGAGGCCTGACGGTGTACTACCCATTTGGGGCAAGTACTACCCCTAGACTGCCCGCATGGACGCAGCACGAATAACCCCCTATCGCGACGGGCCCTACATAGTCCGCGGCGACTTCACGATCACCGACCAGCACGGCAACGAGATCGATCCCGGGAGGGGCACGATTGCGCTGTGCCGCTGCGGCCGCTCGCAGACGCGGCCGTTCTGCGACGGCACGCACAAGCTCGTCGGCTTCCGCGCCGCGGGCGGGTCCGAGCGGCCGGAGTAGTCAGGCCAGCGGGCGCAACAGGGACGTGCGGCCCTCGGCCCAGCGGGCGAGGGTCAGCTCGGCCACGCGGGCGTCGAGCAGCGCCATCGCGCGTGCGCCGAACAGGATGTCCGGCGCGATCGCGGGCTCGTCCTGCGCGAGAGCCGCCGCCAGGTCATGGGCGGCCAGGGTCTCATGGACGGCGTCGGCCTCCACGTGCTCGTCGAAGAAGTCCGTGGCCTCCTTGCCGAGGCCGAGGCGCCGCAGCGCGTTGCCGTAGCGGCGGTTGGGAAGCGTCGAGTCCATCTCGAGGGCCGCCAGGTGGCCCACGATCGCGCCGCGAAGCCGCCGGTGGAGCCCGAACAGCGACATCGCGTTGACGGTGGCGAGCGTGGTCGCGGGAATGACGTCGAGGTAGGCGCCGTAAGCGCTGTCGAGGCCGAGCGCGTCCATCACGCCGGCGAACAGGTGGGCGTGCTGGCGCTCCGGCCGGCCGCCGCCGTACTCGTCGAACTGCACCTCCACGAGCGCCACCTTCGTGCGCCCGTGAAGACGCGGGATCGCCCACGAGTGCGGATCAGCCTCCTTGAGCTGGTAGGCGGACCGGTGGACCGCGAACTCGCGGAACTGGTCGAGCGTGGCGCGTGCCTCGATGTAGCGGGAGAGTGACGGCGCGTCCGCCTCGTCGAGGATCGCCTGGAGCTGCGCGGGTATGTCACCCGGAACCTCGGCGGGGATCGCGTCGCGGAGCGCCGCCTCGAACGTGGCCTCGAGCACGCCGCGGAAGGCGATCAGCGACGGCTCCCACTCCCAGCCGGAGTCGACGCCGGCGAACGACCGGTAGTGCAGCTCGTAGAGGACGTAGAGCGCGAGGTGGAGGTCCTCGTCGCCGAGCGGGTCGGCCGGGCGCGGCGGGGCCGGCGCCGGCAGCTCGTGCGGCGGCAGCGCGAGGTGCTCGACCAGGAGACCGCTCAGCTCACCGCGCGCTCGCGGCAGCGCCGGGGCGGTTGAGGTGCGCGTCATCAGCATGGACCTGCGTTACCCGATCGCTCACAAATCCTGCAGGAAGCGGTCAGCGATGTGTCGCGTCACCGCCAGGAGGTCGCCGCCGTCCCCGGCCGCCGCGCGCTGCTGGTCGGCGCCGTTGGCATTCGTGAGCTCGCGCGCGGCGGCGAGCTGCTGGGCGCAGCCGAGGTCCGCGGCCAGCGGCGTGAGCTGGTCGATCAGCCGCAGCAGCCGGTCGCGCGTCGGCTCGAGCTCGCCGGTGCGCAGGTCCGCCAGCCGGCCGTGCACGCCGCGGCTGAGCGCGGCCCAGCGGTTCTCCTCGATCCGCCAGGTCGGCGCCACCTCGAGCTGCTCGCCGGAGTCGTGGCGTGCGGCGAGCCACGCGACCAGCGCGTGGACGACCGCAGCGACGGCGGCCCCGGCCCGCACGGTCGTCTGCGCGTCGGGCACGCGCACCTCGATCGTGCCGTGGACCGGATGCGGGCGAAGCTCCCACCACCACACCCGTGGGTCGTGCACGGTGCCGGCGCGCTCGCCCCACGCGAGCGCGGCCGCGTAGTCCTCGAAGCTGGCGATCGCCGGCGGCACGCCCTGGCGCGGGAGCTGCTCGCCGATCTTCGGCCTGACGGTGGCGAGGCCCGTGTCCTCGCCCGCGTGGAACGGAGCGTTGGCCGACAGGGCGAGCAGCTCGGGCAGGTAGGAGCGCAGCGCGTTGTAGACCGCGAGTGCGCGATCGGCGCCCGGCACCGCCACGTGCACCTGGAGCGCGAACACGAGCTGGCGCCGGGCCACGCGGCCGTACTCCGCCAGCGTGCGGTCGTAGCGCTCGCCCGGGTTGACCTCGCCCTCGGTGGCGGCGAACGGGTGGACCCCGGCGCCCGCGAGTCGCGCGAGCCCCTCGCCCGCCGCGGCGAGGTCGCGGCGCGCGCCGGCGAGGAACGGCTCGAGCTCGCCCACGCTCGCGAACGGCGGGCTCACGATCTCGATCTGCGCGGCCGGCAGCTCCAGCTTGAAGCGCTCGTCGCCGCCCGTGCGGGCCAGCAGCTCGATGGCGCGCGGAGTCAGGTCGAGCGTCTCGGGGTCGAGCAGCAGCAGCTCCTCCTCGACGCCGACCGTGAGCGCGGAGGCGCGGTCGAAAGCCGCGCGGAGATCCTGGGCACTCGATTGGGTAGAAGACCGGGTCATGAAGAGGCAGATGCGGCTCGTGGTCGTCCCAGGCGTCTTCCGGCCGCGCAGCGACTCCTGGATGCTGACGCAATCGCTCCGCGAGCTGTCGCCACGTCCGGGCTTCGAGGCGCTCGACCTCTGCACCGGCAGCGGCCTGGTGGCGGTCACCGCCGCCCGCCTCGGCGGTCGCGTGACCGCGGTCGACGTCTCGCGCCGGTCGGTGCTCACGGTGCGACTCAACGCCCTGCTCAACGGGGTGGGGCGGCGCGTCCGCGCCGTCCGCGGCGACCTGTTCGCGGCCCTCGACGGACGCAGCTTCGAC
>JAXDHW010000020.1:0-6854 GCA_034664365.1 Thermoleophilaceae bacterium | reverse complement strand
CGATGTCCACGGGGTCGCGGTCGGTGCCCTGCTCGTAAACGGTCGCGCCGGCCTGGCCGCCGACCTTCACGAGCTGCTCGACCGCGGCCGGGCGGTAGACGTCACACGCGGCGAGCGCCACGTCCTTCCCGTGCTCCTCGCGCAGGTGGCGGGCGAGCTTGCCGCAGGCGGTGGTCTTGCCCGAGCCCTGGAGGCCCGCCATCAGCACGACCGTGGGCGCGGTGCCCGCGAACGCAAGGTCGCGCCCCGCCCCGCCCATCAGCGCGGTGAGCTCCTCGTTCACGAGCTTGACGACCTGCTGGCCGGGGTTGAGCGCGTCGAGCACCTCGGCGCCCAGCGCACGCTCCTTGACCTGAGCGGTGAAGCGCTTGACCACCTGGAAGTTGACGTCGGCCTCGAGCAGCGCGAGCCGCACCTGCCGCATCGCCTTGGCCACGTCGTCCTCGGTCAGCTTGCCGCGCGAGCGGACGTCGGACAGCGCCGACTGGAGGCGGTCTGAGAGCGTCTCGAACACTCTCGCGGAGGGTAGAGGCCGCTACTGGGTCGGAGGCTCGCGGTCGCCCTGCCCGGGCGACGTGATCGCCGAGCCGAGCTGGCCGAGGGCCTGGGTGAACTCGCTCGGGATGATCCAGACCTTGTTGGCCTCGCCCTGGGCGATCTGCGGCAGCATCTGGAGGTACTGGTACGCGAGCAGCTTGGGGTCCGCGTCGCCGTCGTGGATCGCCTTGAAGACCGTCTCGATCGCCTTCGACTGCCCCTCCGCGTAGAGCGCCTGCGACTCGCGCTGACCCTCGGCGCGGAGGATGGCGCTCTGCTTCTCGCCCTCGGCTGTGAGGATCTGCGACTGCTTGTAGCCCTCGGCCTGGAGGATCGCCGCGCGCTTGTCCCGCTCCGCGCGCATCTGCTTCTCCATCGCCTCCTGGATCGAGCCCGGCGGGTCCACCGACTTGATCTCCACGCGGTTGACGCGGATGCCCCACTTGCCGGTGGCCTCGTCGAGCACCACGCGCAGCTCGGCGTTGATCTTGTCGCGCGAGGTGAGCGTGTCCTCGAGCGTCATCCCGCCGCACACGTTCCGGAGCGTCGTGACCACGAGCTGCTCGATCGCCTGTATGTAGTTGGCGATCTCGTAGCTGGCCGCCTTGGGGTCGTTCACCTGGAAGTAGACGACGGTGTCGATGCCGAGCACGAGGTTGTCCTCGGTGATCACCGGCTGTGGCGGGAAGGAGACGACCTGCTCGCGCAGGTCGATCAGCGGTCGCACGCGGTCCACGAACGGGACGAGCAGCGCGAGCCCGGGGTTCAGCGTGCGCTGGTAGCGCCCGAGCCGCTCGACCACGCCGGCGCGCGCCTGCGGCACGATCCGGATCGATCGCGCCAGCACGATGAACGCCAGGAAGGCGAAGGCGAGGAGGACGACGAGCCCGGCTGACACGAGCGCCAGCATAGCCGCGCACCGGTCCGCGGGGAAGCCCTTCGCCGAGCGCGCCCCGGGGCCGCATCCACCGAGCGGGTCCGCGGGCCGCCCCGCCGTGACAGAATCGCGACGAAGCGGCCCGAAGATCGGCCTCGGACGGCCCCGAGAATGGACTCCACGCGTAGAAATCGGCCCGAGGGGCGCCGGTCGGAGGACAACCGGCTGGCGGTCCAGAGCGCCGTCGCGCGCGCCCTCACATCGGCCACCACGATCGGCGACACCGCCCAGGGCGTGCTCGGCTCGATCGGTGGGACGCTGGGCTGGCGTTTCGGCGCGGTGTGGGAGGTCCACGACGCCGCACAGGTGATCCGCTGCACCGAGACGTGGCACGCGCCGGGCACCCAGCCGACGGCGTTCGAGGAGGCGAGCCGCGAGGCCGCGTTCGAGCCGGGCATCGGGCTGCCGGGACGCGTGTGGGCCGAGGCGGAGCCGGCGTGGATCCGCGACGTCGGCGAGGACACCAACTTCCCGCGCGCGCGGGTGGCCGCCGAGTGCGGCGTGCGCGGAGCACTGGCGTTCCCGATCCAGTCCGCCCGCGGGGTGATCGGCGTCGTCGAGTTCTTCACCGAGGAGGTGGCCGAGCCCGACGAGTACCTGCTCGACCTCATGACCACGATCGGCCACCAGCTCGGGCAGCAGATGCAGCGGACCCGTGCGGAGACCGCCGTCCGCGAGAGCGAGGCGCGCAAGGCGGCGATGCTCGAGGCGTCGCTCGACTGCATCGTCTCGATGGACCACCGGGGGCGCGTGGTGGAGTTCAACGCCGCCGCCGAGCAGACGTTCGGCTACTCGGCGGCCGACGCCGTCGGGCGGGAGATGGCGGACCTGATCATCCCGCCGTCGCTGCGGGAGCAGCACCGCGCCGGCCTTCGGCGCTACCTCGCGACCGGCGAGGCGGCGGTGCTGGGGCGACGGCTCGAGATCGTGGGGATGCGCGCTGACGGGTCCGAGCTCCCGGTCGAGTTGACGATCACGCGGATCGAGCTCGACGGACCGCCGCTGTTCACCGGCTTCATCCGCGACATCAGCGCGCGCAAGCGGCGCGAGCGCGACGACCGCTTCCTGGCCGAGGCGGGCGCGCTCTTGGGCGCCTCGCTCGACCTCGACGAGACGCTCGCCAGCGTCACCCGGCTCGCGGTGCCCGCGATCGCCGACTGGTGCGCGATCGACCTGGTCGAGGAGGACGGCGCGATCCGCCGCGTCGCCGCGGCGCACGCCGACCCGGCAATGGCGGAGCTCGCGTTCGAGCTGGGACGGCTGTGGCCGAGCCGCATCGAGGACGACGGCGGCTCCGGCAAGGTGATCCGCACCGGCGAGCCGGAGGTGCACGCCCAGATCCCGCCCGAGGCGACCGCCTGGCTCGACGCGGAGCACCGCCACGCGATCGAGTCCCTCGGTTTGCGGTCGGTGGTCATCGTCCCGCTGCCGAGCCCGGACGGCAGGGTCGCCGGCGCCGTCGCGCTCATCTCCGCCGAGTCAGGCCGGACGCTCGACGACCGCGACCTCGCGCTCGGCCTGGAGCTCGGCCGCCGCTGCGGGGTCGCGATCGACAACGCTCGCCTCTACCGCGAGCGGAGCGACATCGCCCACACGCTCCAGCAGAGCCTGCTGCCGCCGGAGCTGCCGGAGATCCCTGGCGTACAGGTGGCCGCGCGCTTCCGGCCGGCGGGCGAGGGGATCGAGATGGGCGGGGACTTCTACGACGTCTTCCCCCTCGGCGAGTCCGGTCGGTGGGCCATGACGATCGGCGACGTGTGCGGCAAGGGACCGTCGGCGGCGGCGCTCACCGCCCTCGCGCGTTACACGCTCCGTGCGGTGACGATGCACGACGACCGGCCCGACCGAGTGCTGACGCTCCTCAACGAGGCGATCGTCAAGAACCGCTCCGACGACCGCTTCTGCTCCGCCGTCTTCGCCCGGCTCGAGCGCTCGGGCGAGGGGCTCGTGGCCGACATCGCCTGCGGCGGCCACCCGCAGCCGCTCCTCGTGCGGGCCGGCGGCTCCGTGGCGGAGGTGGGCGGCGCCGGGCTGTTGCTCGGGCTGTGGCCGGACCCGAAGGTCGCGAGCGAGCGCGTGGAGCTCGGGCCCGGTGACTCGCTGATCCTCTACACCGATGGCGTGACGGACGCGCGGGCGCCCGAGCGAATCCTGTCGCCGGACGACATGGCCGCGCTGCTGCGCTCGTCGGCCGGGGCCGGCGCGGCGCGGATCGCCGGTCGCATCGAGGACGCCGTGACCGGCGGCGGGGCGGGCGAGCCGCGCGACGACATCGCGATCCTCGTGATCAGCGTCGAGCCGAAGCGCGTCGCGACAACCGTGCGCAGCCGCGCGGATGACGCGCCGCCGATCCGCGTCGAGCTGGCGCCCAGGGCCGATGCCCCCTCGCGGGCACGGCAGGCGATCGCCGCGCTGGCGAACGTCGCGCCCGAAGCGGTCGAGGAGCTGAAGCTGCTCGCCACCGAGATGGTCACCAACAGCTGCCGGCACGTGGACGCCGAGGACGCGATCTCCGTCGAGCTCCTGATCTCCGGCGGTGTCGCTCGGCTGGCCGTGACCGACGCCGGCCCGGGCTTCGAGGCGCGCCCCGTGAGCACCGACCTCGACTCCGAGTCCGGCCGTGGCCTCTTCATCGTCGACGCCGTGGCCGACCGCTGGGGCGTGGAGACGGGCGCGGGCACGCGCGTTTGGGCCGAGCTCGACCTGGACGCGCGCTAGCGGCTACTCGGCGACGAGCGCCGTGGCGCCGTCGATCTTGAGGACCTCCACGCGCCGGCCCGGCTCGATCACGTGGTCCTCGTCGTAGGTGCGCGCGGTCCAGACCTCGCCGCCGATCTTGACCATCCCGTGGTCCGAGTCGACGCGCTCCAGCACGGTCGCGCTCTGGCCGATCAGCGCGGCGGCTCCGGTGCGGATGTGCGGGGGTGTGCGGAGGTGGCGACGCGCGATCGGGCGCACGATCGCCAGCGACGCGATCGACCCGAGGACGAAGGCGGCGACCTGCAGCTCGACCGAGCCCGTGGCGACCGCCACCAGCGCGGCGAGCACGGCCGCCAGGGCAAGCGGCCCCAGGAACAGGCTCAGGGTGAGCATCTCGCCGCCGGTCAGCGCCGCCGCGGCAACCATCCAGATCACCCAGTCGGGCATGGGGAGATCGTATTAGGGCGAAGCCCCTTAGCCGCCGGTGATGTCGAGGGCCTGTTCCACGTCCGCGATCAGGTCCTCGGGCGTCTCGCAGCCGACGCTTAAGCGGATGAAGCCCTCGGCCACGTCGTCGCCGCCCCAGCGGGCGCGCCGCTCGGCGCTCGAGTGCACGCTGCCGAAGCTCGTGGCCTGGGCCACCAGACGGCACGCCGCGAGGAAGCTCTCCGCCCGCTCCCGGCTCGCGAGCGTGAAGCCGACGACCGTGCCGAAGCGGCGCATCTGGCGGCGGGCCACCGCATGGCCCGCGTCGGCGGGCAGCCCGGGGTAGCGCACGTCGGCGACGTCGCTCCGGAAGAGCAGCCGCTCGGCGAGGGCGAGCGCCGTGGTGCACTGGCGCTCGAGACGCAGCTCGAGCGTGGCGAGCGAGCGGTGCGCGAGCCAGGTCTCGAACGGGCCGGGGATCGCACCGGTCTGCGTCCGCCAGGCGGCGAGCGACTCGGCGCGGGCCGGATCGGCGGCGGCCACGTGACCGAGGATCAGGTCGCCGTGCCCGGTCAGGTGCTTCGAGTCGCTCGACACGCTGAAGTCCGCCCCCAGCTCGAGCGGGAGCTGCCCGAGCGGGGTCGCGAGCGTGTTGTCGACGGCCACCAGGGCGCCCGCCTCGTGCGCTCGCCGCGCGACGGCCGCCACGTCGATCGTCTCGAGGCCGGGGTTGGAGGGCGTCTCGAGCCAGACGAGCTTCGCCCCCTGCATCACGTCGTCGCCGGGCTCCTCCGCCGCGGGGACGAGTCGCACGTCCACCCCACACTCCGCCAGCTGGCCGGTGGCCAGCGTACGCACCGCCGGGTAGCCGTCGGCGGGCGCAACCAGCGCGTCACCGGCGCGCAGGAGCGGCAGCAGCACCGCGCTCGCGGCGGCCATCCCCGAGGCGAACGCGACCGCCGGTCCACCCTCCAGCTCGCCGAGCGCGCGCTCGTAGTGGGTCCACGTGGGGTTGCCGTAGCGGCCGTAGACGTAGTCGACGCCGGCGGGGTCCCCCTCGAGGTGGTAGTAGGAGGCGAACGTCGGGCCCGGCATGAGCGGCGCGCCCTGCCGCGGCGCCGGGAGCCCGGCGTGCACGGCGCGCGTGCCGTCGCCGAGCGTCATGCCTCGAGGAGCGCGCGGGCGAAGTCGTCGGGGTCGAACGGGCGCAGGTCCTCGAGCGCCTCGCCGATGCCGATCAGCTTCACGGGCACGCCGAGCTCCTGGGCGATCGCCAGCGCGATCCCGCCCTTTGCCGTCCCGTCGAGCTTCGTGAGCACGATGCCGGTGACCTCCACCGCCTCCCGAAACAGCAGCGCCTGGCGCAGGCCGTTCTGGCCGGTGGTGGCGTCGATCGAGAGGAGCGTCTCGTGCGGCGCGCCCGGCAGCTGGCGCTCGATCACGCGCCGGACCTTCGCCAGCTCCTCCATGAGGTGGTCCTGCGTGTGGAGGCGCCCGGCCGTGTCGACGATCACCACGTCGTGGCCGCGGGCGCGCGCGGCCTCCACCGCGTCGTAGGCGACCGACCCCGGGTCCGAGCCCTCCGCGGCGCGGATCACGTCGCAGCCGGCGCGCTCGCCCCACGCCTCGAGCTGCTCGACGGCCGCGGCCCTGAAGGTGTCGCCCGCAGCGAGCAGCACCGTCTTGCCGAGCTCCTTACGCAGGTGCCAGGCGATCTTGCCGATCGTCGTCGTCTTGCCGGTGCCGTTGACGCCGACCATGAGGATCACCGTCGGGGTCGCGCGCAGGTCGATCGTGTCCTCCCCGGCGCGCGCCGCGTCGGCCAGGAGCTCCGTGAGCCGGCGCGTGAGCTGCTCGCCGCCCGCCAGCTCGCCGGCTCCCGCCTCGGTCTCGAGGCGCTCCACGATCCGCGCCGTCGTGGATGCACCGACGTCCGCGTAGATGAGCGTCTCCTCGAGCCGCTCCCAGGCCTCCTCGTCGAGGGTCTGGAACACGGTCGACTGGAGCTCAGCCCCGAGCGCCTGGCGGGACTTGGCCATGTTCTCGCGCAGGCGAGCGAACAGGCCCCGCCGCTGCTCCGGCTCCTGCTCGGCGGGCGGGGCCGCGCCGTCCTCGCCCGTCACGAACAGCTCGCGCCAGTCGCGCGCCATCAGGGGAGGAATCCGAGGGCGATCTCGAGGACCGCTTCGGGCTTCTCCTCGGGCAGCCAGTGACCGGCGCCTTCGACCGTGACGACCTCCATGTCGTCGGCGTG
>JAXDHW010000012.1:0-3438 GCA_034664365.1 Thermoleophilaceae bacterium | reverse complement strand
GCCGCCTCGCCGGCGAGCTCGACGCCGCGGTCACCTACGCGATCGACGCCGAGGCCGACTTCCGCGCCCGCGGGGTCGAGTTCGACCCGCGCGGCTCGCGGTTCACGCTCGCCACCCCGGACGGCGAGCGCGAGATCGTCACTCGGCTGCCCGGGCTGTTCAACGTCTCGAACGCGCTCGCCGCCGCCGCCGCCGCGCGTGCACTCGACGTGCCGCTCGACGCGATAGCCGCCGCCCTCGCGGACGCCGAGCGCGTGCCCGGCCGCTTCGAGCCGGTCGACGAGGGCCAGCCGTTCGCCGTGCTCGTCGACTACGCCCACACCCCGGACTCGCTCGAGAACGTGCTGCGCGCCGCGCGGGAGATCACGGACGGCCGGCTGGCGGTGGTCTTCGGAGCCGGCGGCGACCGCGATCGCACCAAGCGCCCGCTGATGGGCAAGGTGGCCGCCGCCCTCGCCGACCGCGTGATCGTGACCTCCGACAACCCACGCTCGGAGGACCCCGAGTCGATCGTCGACCAGATCATGGACGGCGCCGGCCCGGACGCCGAGCGGGAGGTGGACCGCCGCCGCGCCATCGCCGGGGCGATCGAGGCGGCGGGCGCCGGCGACGTGGTGGTGATCGCCGGGAAGGGGCACGAGCAGGGACAGGAGTTCGAGGACGGCCGCAAGGAGCCGTTCGACGACGTGACCGTGGCGCGCGAGGCGTTGCGCGAGGCGCTCGGGGCGCCGTCGTGATCGACCGCACGGCCGGCTGGGTCGCGTCGGCGGCCGGCGGCCGGCTGGTCGCCGGCGACCCCAAGGAGCGCGGCCCGCGCCGCGCGGTCGTGGACTCGCGCGAGGTCCACCACGGCGACCTGTTCGTCGGGCTCGCCGGATCGCGCGACGACGGTGGCCGGTTCGCCGCCGCCGCTCTCGAGTCCGGGGCGTGGGGCGCGATCGTCTCGTCCGACCACGCGTCGGCGCTGGCCGGCGGAGCCCGCCCGGCGATCGTGGCCGAGGATCCGCTCGCCGCGCTCCAGTCGCTGGCGCGCGAGTGGCGGCGCTTGCTCGGCTGCCCGGTCGCCGGGGTGACCGGCTCGACCGGCAAGACCTCTACGAAGGACATCCTCACCGCGCTGCTGCGCCAGCAGTGGCCCGCGACCCACGCGAACCGCGAGAACCTCAACACGGAGATCGGCCTCCCGCTCACCGTGCTCGCCGCCGAGCTCGGCACCGACGCGATGGTGCTCGAGATGGCCATGCGCGGCGTCGGGCAGATCGCCGAGCTGACCGCGATCGCCGAGCCGGACGTGGGGTTGATCGTGAACGTCGGACCGGTCCATCTGGAGCTGCTCGGGACGGTGGAGCGCGTCGCGGCCGCCAAGGCCGAGCTGATCCGCGACCTGCGGCCGGGCGCGGCCTGCGTGCTCCCCGCGGACGAGCCGCTGCTGGAGCCGCACCTGCGCGACGACCTGGAGACCATCACCTTCGGCGATCGCGGCGACGTGCGCCTGGTCTCCTTCGGCGACGGCGTCGCGACGATCGACGCGCGCGGCACCGAGGTCGTGCTCGAGCTGCCGTACTCGGAGCCCTACAACGTGCTCAACACCGTCGCCGCGGTCGCGGCCGCCACGGCGCTCGGGGTCGTCCCCGAGGGGCCGGTCGAGGTCGCGTTCTCGTCGCTGCGCGGCGAGGTGGTCGAGCTCGACGGGGGCGTGACGGTCGTCAACGACTGCTACAACGCCAACCCGATGTCGATGCGCGCCGCCCTCCAGAACCTCACCGAGAGCCCGGCCGAGCGCCGGATCGCCGTGCTCGGCACGATGGCCGAGCTCGGCCGCGACGGCGAGCGCTACCACCGCGAGATCGGTCGTGAGGCCGACGAGCTGGGGGTCGACGTCCTCGTCACGGTGGGCGAGTCCGCGCTGCCGTTCGGTACCGAGTTCGACGGCGAGAAGCACGCCGTCGCGAGCCCGGAGGAGGCGCGGGCGATCCTCGAGGAGCTGGCGCAGCCGGGGGACCGCGTGCTGATCAAGGGCTCCCGCTCCGCGGGCCTCGAGCGCGTGGTGGGTGCGGCGTAGATGCTCGGTCGCATCCTGATCGCCGGGATGGCGTCGCTGTTCCTCTGCCTCTTCCTCGGGCCGAAGTTCATCGAGTTCCTGCGCCGGCGCGAGTTCGGCCAGCACATCCGCGAGGAGGGGCCGGCGGGGCACCACGTCAAGGCGGGGACCCCGACGATGGGCGGGATCGTGCTCTTCATCGCGGTCTCGGTGCCGTTCCTGATCCTGTCGAAGCACGACCGCGCGAGCATGGCCGTGTTCGGCACGGCGATGGCCTGCGCGGTGCTCGGCTTCCTCGACGACTGGACCAAGATCTCGCAGAAGCGCTCGCTCGGCCTGTCGGCGAAGAAGAAGCTCGCGCTCCAGGCCCTGATCGCCCTGGGGCTTTGGTACGTGGCCACGAAGGGCGTCGGGCTCCCCAACGAGCTCAACGTGCGGATCTTCGACGCCCACGTCTACCTCGGCTTCGCCTATCCGATCCTGATCTTCTTCGTGCTCGCGGGCGCGAGCAACGGCGTGAACCTGACCGACGGCCTCGACGGCCTGGCGGCCGGCTGCGCGGCGATCGTGATGCTCGCCTACACCGCGATGACGCTGTCGACCGGTGCGCCCAAGATCCAGGCGCTGGCGCTGCTCTCCGCGTGCCTTGTGGGCGCCGCGGTCGGGTTCCTCTGGTTCAACTCGTTCCCGGCCGCGGTGTTCATGGGGGACACGGGCTCGCTCGGGCTCGGCGGCGCGATCGCCGCGATGGCCGTGATGACCCAGACCGAGGTGCTCCTGCTCATCATCGGCGGGATATTCGTGATCGAGGCGGTGTCGGTGGCGATCCAGGTGATCTCGTTCCGCCGCTTCCGAAGACGCGTGTTCCTGATGGCACCCGTGCACCACCACTTCGAGCTGATGGCGTGGTCGGAGACCAAGATCATCCTGCGCTTCTGGATCGTCGCGGCGATCTGCTCGTCGATCGGCTTCACGCTGTACCAGCAGTCCATCAATTGATCGCGCCGGGTCCCGGGGGCGCAGGCAGGGACGGCGCCGCCGCCGTCGAAGGTCGCTCGGATGGCCGCCGCGAAGCGCTCCGGGCGGCGGGCGAAGCCGCCGCTCGAGTACTCGATCCTCTACACCGCCACCCTCTGCCTCCTGGCGGCGGGTGCCGTGATGGTGTACTCCGCCAGCTCGGCGGAGTCGCTGCGCGAGAACGGCGACGCGGCGTTCTTCCTCAAGCGCTACGTGGCGTTCGGCGCGCTCGGCCTGATCGCGATGCACCTGATCTCGCGCGGCGGCCTGCGCGCGGTCCGCAGGCTCACGCCGATGCTCGTGGCGGTCTCGTTCGGCCTCACGATCGCGGTGATGCTGCCGGGGATCGGGATCACGGTGAACGGCGCCACGCGCTGGCT
>JAXDHW010000346.1:0-3277 GCA_034664365.1 Thermoleophilaceae bacterium | reverse complement strand
GCGGCCAGCGCATCCCCCTCCACCGCCACGTCGAGGTCGACGGACTCGGCGCCGAGCAGCAGGTCGCGCACCGCGCCGCCCACGAGGTACGCCGGCGGCAGCCCCTCGAGCGCGGGCAGCAGCCGGTCCATCCCCGGGACCGCGGCGACGTTCACTCGCGCACCGGGATGCCGGCCGCGCGCATCCGCTCCTTGGCCTGGCCGACGGTGTAGGCGCCGTAGTGGAAGATCGACGCGCACAGCACGGCGTCGGCGCCGCCCTCCTCCACCGCCTCGACGAGGTGGTCGAGGTTGCCCGCTCCGCCGGAGGCGATCACGGGCACGTCGACCGCGTCCGCGACCGCGCGGGTCAGCGCGAGCTCGTAGCCGTCCTCGGTGCCGTCGCGGTCCATGCTCGTGAGCAGGATCTCCCCCGCCCCGCGCTCCGTGCCCTCGCGCGCCCACTCGACGGCGTCGCGACCCACCGGCGTGCGGCCGCCGTTCACCACGACCTCGTAGCCGTCGCCGGACCGGCGGGCGTCGATCGCCAGCACCACGCACTGGCTGCCGAACACCTCTGCCATCTCGGTGAGCAGCTCCGGCCGCGCCACCGCCGCGGAGTTGACCGAGACCTTGTCGGCGCCCGCGTCGAGCACCGCCTGAGCGTCCTCGACAGACCGGATGCCGCCGCCGATGGTGAACGGGATGAAGACGTCGTCGGCGGTGCGGCGCGCGAGCTCGACGATCGTCTCGCGCCGCTCGTGCGACGCGGTGATGTCGAGGAAGACGAGCTCGTCGCCGCCCTCCTCCTCGTAGCGCATCGCCAGCTCCACCGGGTCGCCGGCGTCGCGGATGTCCACGAAGTTGGTGCCCTTCACGACGCGGCCCTTGTCCACGTCGAGGCAGGGGATCACGCGCTTCAAGAGCATTACGCCAGCGCCTCGACGCCCTCGGGGACCGTGAAGCGGTGCTCGTAGAGCGCCTTCCCCGAGATGACGCCGGCGAGGTTCACGAGCCGCAGCTCACGCAGCGCCGCCAGGTCGTCGAGCGACGCGATCCCGCCCGAGTAGATGAAGCGACCGCGGATCACCTCCGACATCCGGCGGACCTCGTCCACGTCCGGCCCTTCGAGCATTCCGTCGCGGTCGACGTTCGTGTAGACGAACTGCTTCACGCCACGCGACTGCATTCGCCTGATCACGTCGGCGGGAAGCATCTGCGTCGTCTTCTCCCAGCCCGACACGGAGACGTGCCCGCCGCGGACGTCGATCGCCACCACGATCCGGACGTCCCACGCCTCGAGCACGGCGTCGAGGAACTCCACGTCGCTGTACGCGGCCGTGCCGAGCACGACCCGCGCGGCCCCGGCGGCGAGCGCCGCGCGGACGTCGACCACCGACCGGAGGCCGCCTCCGTACTGGACGGGCACGGGGAGCTCCGAGGTGATCCGCCGCAGGTGATCGAGGTTCACGGGCGCGCCCGCCCGGGCGCCGTCGAGGTCGACCACGTGCAAGGACTTCGCCCCGGCCTCGACGAAGCTGCGGGCCGCCTCGAGTGGGTCGTCGGCATAGACGGTCTCGCGGTCGAAGTCGCCGCGCTCGAGCCGCACAGCATGGCCGTCCCGGATGTCGATCGCCGGCAGGAGGATCACGCCGCGGCGCAGATCCTCGTGAAGTTCGACAGGAGGCGCAGCCCGTGCCTGCCGGACTTCTCGGGGTGGAACTGCACGCCGTAGATCGAATCCCTCTCCACGGCGCTCACGAACTCCTCGCCGTAGGTCGCCGTCCCGAGCGCGTCGCCCGTGCGCACGGCGTACGTGTGCACGTGGTACATCGCGCACGGGTCGGGGAGGTCATCGACGAGCGGCGACGGGCGTGCCCAGCCGACCGCGTTCCAGCCGATCTGCGGCAGCTTGAGCCCGTCGGCGGCGAGCCTGTCCACGCGTCCGTCGACGAGACCGAGCCCCTCCGCCCCGCCGAGCTCGGTCGACGACTCGCACAGGAGCTGGAGCCCGAGGCAGATCCCGAGCACCGGGACTCCGGCGTCCACCCGTTCGCGGACGAGTTCGTCGAGGCCGCGCTCGCGGATGCGCTCCATCGCCTTCGGGAACGCGCCGACGCCGGGGAGGATCACGCCCTCGGCCTCGCGCACGCGCGCGGCATCGCTGGTCACGGTCGCGGTGGCGCCCACGTGCGCGAGCGCCTTCTCGACCGAGCGGAGATTGCCCATCCCGTAGTCGAGGACGGCGATCACAGGAGGCCCTTGGTGGAGGGGACCCCGCCCTCGGTGGGATCGAGCGCCACGGCCCGCCGAAGCGCGAGCGCGAACGCCTTGAACGCCGCCTCGATCACGTGGTGGTCGTTGCCGCCGGCCTCGACGCGCACGTGCAGCGTGAGCTTGGCGGTGGAGGCCACGGCGCGCAGGAACTCCTGCGGCAGGTCGGGCTCGAGGTCACCCACGGCACGCTCCGGCCACGGGCCCTCGAAGACGGTCATGGGACGGCCGGAGACGTCGATCGCGGCGCTCGCGCGCGCCTCGTCCATCGGCACCACCGCCTCGCCGAAGCGGTTGATCCCGGCGCGGTCCGCGAGCGCCTGGTCGAGCGCCTGCCCGAGCACGAGGCCGGTGTCCTCCACGGTGTGGTGCGGTCCCGTCTCGAGGTCGCCCGTGGCGCGCACGTCGAGGTTCAGCCGCCCGTGGCGGGCCAGCGCGTCGAGCAGGTGGTCGAGGAAGCCGACGCCGGTGGTGCGGTCGCCCGCGCCGGTGCCGTCGAGGTCGAGCGACAGCGCGATCTCTGTCTCGCCAGTGGTGCGGTTGATCTCGGCGGTGCGGCTCACGCGCGACGCTCCATCGACTCGGCGTGGACTGGGAAGCCCTCGGCGCGGGCGATCGCGGCGCCCGCGGGCGCGAGGCGCGCCGCCGCGCCGGGAGTCAAAGATATCCGCGCCATCCGGCGCCGGAACGTGGCCGGCGACAGCCCGCTCGCGAAGCGCGCGGCGCCGCCGGTGGGAAGCACGTGGTTGGAGCCCGCCACGTAGTCGCCGAAGGCCGTGCCGGCGTCCGTTCCCACGAACACGGCGCCGGCTGAGCGGACCGTGCCGGCCAGCGCCTCGGCCTCCTCGCCCATGAGCTGGAGGTGCTCGGGGGCCAGCTCGTCGGCGAGCCGGACGGCCGCGCGAGCGTCGCGGGCCTCCACGAGCGCGAACGGGCCCGCGAGCCCGTCCAGGAACTCGCGATCCGGCGAGATCGCGACGACAAGTGAGTCCGCTCCGTGCTCGGCCTGCGCGGCGAGGTCGAGC
>JAXDHW010000345.1:0-3339 GCA_034664365.1 Thermoleophilaceae bacterium | reverse complement strand
TCTTCCCGCGCTACCTCGATCTGAAGCGAGCGGAGTGGTCGGACTATCGCGTCCAGGTCACTCCGTGGGAGCTCGACCGCTACCTGGCGGTGACGTGACCCGCACGGACGCGGAGATGTCGGCTCCCGACTCGCTTCCCTCCCCCCGCGGCGCCCACCTGGAAATGGTGGGCGCCGTGCTGGCGGGGGAGGGGCTCGAGCGGATCGCGGAGATCGCGACGTCGTACGCCGGCGCGCCGGTGGTGATCGTCGTGCCGCGGCTCGCGGGCGCGTCGGAGCGGCCCGAGGGCGTGACCGCTGAGGTCCCGATCGTGACCGGCGGGCAGCAGCTCGGCTCCGTGCTGCTGCTCGGCGAGGGTGCTCCCGAGGCCGGCGAGTACATGCACATGGCGGCGGTCGCCGCCCTCACCGAGGTGGCGGTCGCCGAGGCGCGGGAGGAGACCGAGCACTCGCTTCGCGGGTCGCTCATCGAGGAGCTCCTGACGAGCACCGACCTCGATCCCGAGGACGTGGTCCGGCGCGCGCGGCGGATGGGGGCGGACCTGTCGAGCGGAGCCGTGGCGCTGTGCGCCGATCCGGGCGAGCGGGCGCCGGGACGGCTCGTGGCAACGATCGCCGACGAGCGCAAGGACGCGGTGTCGCAGGTGGTCGGCAAGCGCGTCTACGCGCTGATCCCCGGCCGGCTCGACGGCGCCCGGCGGCTCGCCTCGCGGCTGAGCCGGCACGCGGTGGTGGGCATCTCGTCCGAGTACTCGTCGCCCGCGGACCTGCGGCGGGCGCTCGAGGAGGCTGAGCTGGTGCTCGACGTGACCGCGGACGGCGAGGCGCCGGGCGAGGCGATCACGGGCGGCACCTACCGGCTGCTCTTCCGCGTGCTCGCGAGCCACCCGGAGGAGGTGCGGAGCTTCTACGAGGACACGATCGCGCCGATCGTGCGCTACGACGAGCAGTACTCCACCGACCTGGTCGGCACGCTCCAGGCCTACCTCGGCGAGAACTGCAACATGAACGCCACCGCCGCGGCGATCTACGCGCACCGTCACACCGTGAGCTACCGGCTCGAGCGCGTGCGTGAGCTGACCGGTCTCGACCCGACGTCGTCCGAGGACCGCGAGCGGCTCGGTCTCGGGCTGAAGGCCTACCGGATCATCGCGGCGCGGCTCCCGCGCTAGCGAAGTCGCGCAGGACCTGCGCGTACTCGCGCGCGTGCGTGAGGTGGGGGAGGTGGCCCGCGCCGGGGATCGTCGCGACCGCCGCCCCCGGGATCGCGTCCGCCATCTGCCGCCAGAACGGGGGACTGTCCCCGCCGATCGTCACGAGCAGCGGGTGATCAAAGCCGGCGAGGGCGCCGGTGTCGAAGGGCTGGGCCTCGCCGATCTCCGCGCGCCATACGTCGCCGTTGTCCTCGAAGCCCTGGCGCTCCTCGGCCGTGAGCCTGTCCCAGGCGCCGTCGCCGAGTGAGCTCTCCGCGAACTCGCGCGGGGTCGGCATCTGGTCGGGCGGGGACGGCGCGTCGCTCCCCGGCGGCGGCAGGGCGGGCTCGTGCACCGCGAGGCTGAGGAACGCGGACGGCGCCGCCGCCGCGAGGCGGAGCGCTATCGATCCACCCAGCGAGCCGCCGACCACGTGCGCCGGCGTCTTCAGCCAGTCGATCAGGTCGGCGAGGTCCTCCACGTCGGTGGCGATGCCCTCGTGCGTTCCGCCGCTGCGGCCGTGTCCGCGGCGGTCGTAGGAGATCACGCGGAAGCCGTCGAGCTCGCTTGCCAGCCGCGTCCAGTGGCGCCCGTCCGCCCAGGCGCCGTGCACGAGGATGAGCGGGTCGCCGCTGCCGGTCTCCTCCCGGTGGAGCATCGGCGCCAGCCTACTTCGCGACCTCGTGTTCCAGGCACGCGCCGAGGATCGGCCCGCTGGGCGCCGGGCTAAACGGGATGCGGGCCGTCGCGCGACTCCTGCGGCACGAGGACCGGTCCCAGCCGGCCACCGATGCCGCGCAGCACGTAGGCGTCGCGCATTGGGCTGTAGCGGAACAGCGGCCGCACGAGCGACAGCGTCGCCGGCCGGACGGGGCGTCGGGGTCGTGGACCTCGCATGGCCCTGATGTTGCGCGGTCCGTCTAAGCGCCGCCTCAAGAACGTACGCTCCGCTGCGATGGCACCACCCGCCGGGCTCTGCGACAGCTGCCGCCACCAGCGCGTGATCCGCAACACCCGCGGCTCCTCGTTCTCCCTCTGCGAGCGCTCGAAGGCGGAGCCGGAGTTCCCGCGCTACCCGCGGCTGCCGGTCGTGAAGTGCCGGGGCTACGAGCCCCGCTAGGGAGCGGTCTCGGAGATCGCCTTGCCCTCGACGACGGTCTTGCCGTCCTGGGCGATGTGGGCCTGCGGCGGCTTCTCCTTCACGACGCCGGTGAACTCGCCGTCGACGCGCTCACCGGCGCGCGGCGGCACGGCCTTGGCCTTGCCGTCGAGCCCGGCGTTCACCTGGTAGCAGATGCGGAACTTGCCGGCCTTGACGGCGGTGACGTTCCAGTCGAACGTGATCGTCCGCCCCGCGGCGAGTGAGCCGAGCGGGAAGGTGTCGACGTACGACGACGAGCGCTCGAGCGGGTCGAGCCGGCCCTTGTCGTACTGACGCGGCGTGCGCGTGGGGATCGTGTTGACCACGAAGCGCGGCCGCGAGGGGTCCGCGACGCCGGGCGACGTGGTGCGGTAGGCGAAGCCGCCGGAGCCGCCGCCGGTGTTGCTGGGCGATCCGCCCGATCCACCCTTGGCCCCCGCGCACTTGACGGTGACCGAGATGACCGGGATCTTCTTTGGGCCCGGGTTGCGAACGACGACCTTCATGTGCGTCGTGGTCGCAAGCCGCTGCTGCGCCGGGAAGCTCGCCGAGATCACCTGAACGGGGAACTTGCCGCTCGGCTCGTCCTTGTCCTGACGGTCCCCGCTGCCGCAGCCCGCGACCGCCAAGCCCATCAGGCAGGTACACGCGAGAGCTCGCGCGCCGATCCCGGGATGCGCCCCCATCCTCCCCAAAGCCGCCGGAACATACCACGGGGTACGCCCGTTCCGGCGCAGCAGAGCCACATGGCGCGACGGTTCTCTGTTGGCACCCATCGAGGGAATGACGTACGCTTCCTCGTCGCAGACGGCGCCGCTCGAGGCGCGGCCGAGCGAGGGAGGACATCGAGAGTGGTTCGGGCAGTAGCAGACCGAGCGTTTTTGCCGACCAAGAGCCTGCTCGAGCAGGTCGGGGACATGATGATCCTGACCGGCAAGACGATGATGTCGGCGCTCCGCCCGCCCTACCCCTACGGCGGCGAGTTCGTCAACCAGTTCCTCTTCGC
>JAXDHW010000333.1:0-3101 GCA_034664365.1 Thermoleophilaceae bacterium | reverse complement strand
CACGGTGGCGGCCGCCGCATAGGCGGCTGCCACCACCGCTCCCGCCGCAGCGGCGTATGAGGCGGCGCAGCGCACCAGCGCGCGTCGCCCGATCCGAGGCGCAGCGGTGAGCAGGGCCGCGGCGGCGACAGTCGCGAACAGCACGTTCGTGTCATGCGCGAGGACGGCCACCCCGGTGGCTAGCCCCAGGAGCGCGAACGCGCGGGGGCTCGGCTCGGTCGCCGCTCTGTGCGCCGCCACGAAGCAGACGATCAGCACGACCGCGGAGAGGATGTAGACCTCGGCCTCCCCGCTGTAGTACCAGTAGCCGTAGGAGAGGCAGAGGATCCCGCAGGTGACGGCGGCCGCGCCGACGCCGAAGCCGCGGCCGCGGACGAAGCGCCACAGGATCCCAGCGCCGATCGCGCCGAGCAGGGCGTCCATGACCTGTAGCGGGGCGAGCGCGGTCGAGGCCAGACCGAGCCCGCGCGCGCCGTTGTAGACGAGCCACCCGAGTGCGCCCCAGGCGAGATGGTTCTGATTGAGGACGTCGCGCGCATGGCCGCCGCGAATGCCCGCGGCGTACGCCAGTGAGTCCTCGGCCTCGTGGTGGCTCCCTGTCATCGTGACCAGGTAGAGAACGGCGAACGCGGCGGCGACAAGTACGGCCTCGCGGACGAGCCGTCCCGGCGCGGCCCCCATGCCCCGCGCGGAAGGGGTCGCGCTCTCCACGTGCGGATAGTAGCCTCGCACCCCGGTGCGCCGGCGACGTTGATCACCACCTGCACGTTCGACTGCTACGGAACGCTCGTCGACTGGGAGGGCGGTGCGGCGTCCTTCCTCTACGAGCGCGCGCTGCGGGCGCGTGACCCAGAGCTCGTGCCGGGCCGCGAGCTGAGCGAGCGCTGGGAGGCGATCCAGTTCGAGCTCGTGCAGGGTGAGTACCGCCGCTACAAGGCGATCCTCGCCGACAGCCTGCGGCTGTTCTCGGCGGAGCGCGGCTGGCCGTACGAGGACGCCGACGGCAAGGCCCTCGTGCGTGCGATCCGCAGCTGGCAACCGTTTGCCGACACGCGGCCGGCGCTGCGCCGCGTCAGGGAGGCGGGCGTGCGGCTCGTGATCGTCTCGAACACCGACCGCGACATCCTCGAGCACAGCCTGCGCCAGCTCGAGGTGCCGTTCGACGACTGCGTGACCGCCGAGGACGTGGGCGCCTACAAGCCGTCGGACCGCGTCTTCGCCCACGCGCTCGAGCGAATCGGCGAGCCGCCGGAGAACGTGCTCCACGTGGCCTTCGGCTTCAGGTACGACATCCCGCCGGCCGCCCGGGCCGGGATGCGCACGGCGTGGATCAACCGCCATGCTGAGCCGGCGCCGAGCGGGGAGCGCGCCGACCACGAGTGGCGAGACCTCTGGGGCCTTTCTGCGACCCTGGCGGGGGACTCTTGACTTCCGAAGACCGGCCGATAGATACGGGGATGCCTTCCGTCGCCGCCCGCATCGGGCCTGGGCGCATCGCCCTGCTCGCGATCGCCGCAGCCGTCGCCCTCGCCGCCATCGCCCTCCTTCCGGGGGGCAGGTCGGTGCGCGAGCGCGACCGCGCCCAGGACGTCGTCTCGCTCGACTCGTCCGGCGCTCCCGCGCCTCCGGAGGGCGCCACCGCCTCGGCGGGCGTGACCGACTCCGAGGCGGCGCAGGCCTACGTCGAGAAGCGCTCCGACGTGAACCACGCCACCGCTCGCTCGCCCGACAAGAACACCGCCTCGATGGCCACGGGCGTGAGTCCGGGCGCCCCCTCGGACGCCGAGGTCAAGCGCGAGCTGCGCCAGCTCCAGAACGGCGGCGGCGCCGGTGTGGCCGGCAGCCGCGCGGTGGTGCGCGGCAACGGGCTGGCCGAGGCGCCCCTCGGCGCACCCGACCGGGTGGCGCGCGTGATCGCCGGCGGCAACGAGATCGCCAAGTTCCCCTACATCTGGGGCGGCGGCCACGGCTCGTTCATCGACAACGGCTACGACTGCTCGGGCTCCGTCAGCTACGCGCTCGCCGCCGGCGGTCTGCTCGACACCCCGCTGACCTCCGGCGCGCTCGCGCACTACGGCAAGGCCGGCCCCGGCAAGTGGATCACGATCTACGCCAACGGCGGCCACGTCTACATGGTCGTGGCGGGGCTCCGCTTCGACACGAGCGGCCGCAGCGGGCCGCGCGGCACGCGCTGGCAGACGCCGATGCGCACCAACGCGGGCTTCTCGGTCCGCCACCCGCCCGGGCTCTAGCCCGAGCGACTACTGCGTCCGCGCGTCCGCCGGATCGATCGCCGCGATCCGCCCCTCGGGGCGGCCGTCGTCGTCGATGTCGACCGGCGTCGCGCGCTCGCGCTCGCCCAGCACGTCGAGCGCGAGCCGGGCCATCACGTCGCCGCTCGCCTTGTAGGGCGAGATCACGTCGTTCGCGCCGGCGCGGATCAGCTTGCGCTCGGTCGACTCGTCGGACGCGCGCGCGACGATCTCGATGTCCGGCTGGAGCGCCCGCGCGGTGATCGTTACGAAGATGTTCTCGGCGTCGGAGTCGACGCACGCGATCACCGCCCGCGCGCGGTCGACCCCGGCCTCGCAGAGCACGTGATCGTCCGACGCCTGGCCGTCCACGTGGAGCACGCCGTCCTCCTCCATCTCGTCGCGCACGTCCGGGTTCGCGTCGATCACCACGAACGGCTCGCCCGCCTCCGCGAGCCGGCGCGCGACCCGCTGGCCCACGCGGCCGAACCCGCAGATCAGGTAGTGGTCGTGGAGGTCGGCTATGCGCCGCTGCATCCGATACGCCCCCAGGAGGCCGGTGAGGTGCCCGGTCACGAGCAGCTCGCTCACGGTCCCGAGCAGGTAGAACAGCGTACCCACGCCGAGGGTGACGACGGCGACCTCGGTGATCTGACCGCCGACCGTGGTCGGCTGGCCCATCGTGCCGAGCGTTGAGATCGTCGTGAACGCGCGCTGGAGCCCGTTCCAGTACGACGTGTCCTCGAAGCCGGCGAACGAGGTCGCGCCCGCGAACAGGAGCGCCGTGAGGAAGATGGCGGTCAAGGCCAGCCGCCTGAGGAAGTGGCCGAGCTCGCGCCGCACGGCCGC
>JAXDHW010000115.1:0-2962 GCA_034664365.1 Thermoleophilaceae bacterium | reverse complement strand
TCTCGTCGCGGCTCTGGAAGGTGATGCCGGTGAGCTTGGTGACGCCGTCGACGAGGGTGGCGACCTCCTCGCCGAACTCGTCGCGCACCTCCACGAGCGACGCCGTGGTGTCCTCCACCGTGTCGTGGAGCAGTGCCGCGCACAGCGTGGCCGTGTCGAGGCGCATGCCCGCGCAGATCTTGGTCACGCCGATCGGGTGCACGATGAAGTCCTCGCCCGACTGGCGGCGCTGGTCGGCGTGGCGGCGGCAGGAGAACACGAACGCCCGCTCCACGGCGGCGCGGTCGACGAGCCCCCGGTCGTCGTGCTCGCCGATCACGGCGAACAGCTCCGCCAGGAGGCCGCGCTCGTCCGCGCCCAGCTCGACGGCGGCGGCCGTGGCCCCGCCGGGGCCCGCGCCGTCGGTAGGCGCCGGGGCGAAGTCCACGGGGGCGCGCGCCCCATTGCCGCGACCGGCGGCGGGCGCGGCCTTCGCGGCGGTCTTGCGGGGGGCCGCTTCGCGAGCGCCGTTGGACTTGGCCGCCCGGGCCTTGACGCCACCCTTGGCCGGCTGCTTGGCGCGCGTCCCGGACCGCGTGCCACCGCCGGCGTTGGGCCGCGCCTTCGGGAGCTTGGGCATGGGTCGAGTTTAGACCCGACCGCAGGCGGCCAGCGGCGTCAGGCGCCGGCCGCCGCGCGGCAGGCGGCGACGACCTCATCGACCTGCTCGGCGCGCAGGTCGGGCCCGATCGGAAGCGCGATGTTGGTGCGCGCGAGCTCCTCAGTGGCCGCCAGGTCGCCCGCAACCCTGCCCCGGCCGGCCATGCCGGGCTGGCTGTGGACCGGCACGCGGTAGTAGCCGCGGGCCCCGATGCCGCGCTCGCCGAGCGCCGCCTGGACGGCGTCCGCGCGCGGATGGCGCGCCACGTAGAGGTGGTAGACGTGGCGGGCTCCCGCGTCGG
The DNA here is from genome assembly GCA_034664365.1 of Thermoleophilaceae bacterium. GTDB lineage: Bacteria > Actinomycetota > Thermoleophilia > Solirubrobacterales > Thermoleophilaceae > AC-37. The sequence continues at coordinate 2,021 of JAXDHW010000115.1, read as the reverse complement.
CGTGCGGGAGCTCGATATCCGGCACGTCGCCGAGACCGCGCTCCGCGTACCAGCCGGCCGCGGCGCGGCGCGCGTCGTTCCAGCCGTCGAGCTCCGGCAATAGGGCGCGGAGGGCCGCGGCCTGCACCGCGTCGAGGCGGCTGTTGTAGCCCACCAGCTCGAACGTCGCCTTGTCGGTGGAGCCATGGAAGCGCAGCCGGCGCGCGGCAGCCGCGACGTCGCCGTCGTCGGTCGTGATCGCGCCGCCGTCGCCGAGGCACGGCAGGTTCTTCGACGGGAAGAACGAGAACGTCGCGGCGTCGCCGAGCGCACCCGCACGGCGGCCGTCGCGGGCCGCGCCCGCGGCCTGCGCCGCGTCCTCGACCACCGGCAGGCCGAGCGCGCGCAGCTCCTCGACCGGCGCGACGTTCCCGAACAGGTGGACGGGCACGATCGCGCGCGTCCGGTCGCCCAATGCGCGCTCCACGAGGTCGGCCGTGATGCAGCCCGTGTCGAGGTCGACGTCGCAGAAGACGGGCACCGCGCCGGCGTTTACGACCGCCTCCGCCGTGGCGTAGAAGGTGAACGACGGGACCACCACCTCGTCGCCGGGCTCGATGCCGACGGCGCGCAGCGCGATCGTCAGGGCGTCCGTGCCGTTGGCGACGCCGACGCAGTGCTCCACGCCCAGGTACGCGGCGAACTCGGCCTCGAACGCCTCGACCTCCGGGCCGAGGATGTAGCGGCCGGAGCGCACCACGGCGCCGATCCGCTCGGCGAGCAGGTCGTGGTACGGCTCGAGCGAGCTCGCGAACAGCGGCACTCCCATGGCCGCCGACCATACACTTGGCGCCCGTGACCGCGCCTCCGATAAAGGTCGGCGTCGTGGGGCTCGGCTACTGGGGGCCCAACCTCGCGCGCAACTTCGACCGGCTGCCGTCCGCCTCGCTGGCGTGGATCTGCGACAGCTCCGCGGAGGCGCGCGAGCGCTGGTCGCGGCAGTTCCCCGACGTTCGGGCCGCCGCGGACGTGCAGGAGCTGCTCGCCGATCCGGAGCTCGACGCGGTCGCCGTGGCCACGCAGGTCCCGAGCCATGCCGAGGTCGCCTCCGCCGTGCTCGCCGCCGGCAAGCACTGCTTCGTGGAGAAGCCGCTCGCGCAGTCGGTGGCCGAGGCCGAGGCCGTGGCCGATGCGGCGGAGCGCGCCGGGCGCGTGCTGATGGTCGGCCACCTGCTCGAATACCACCCGGGGATCGAGAAGCTGAAGGAGATCGCCGACTCGGGCGACCTGGGCGACATCCACTACGTCTACTCGAACCGTCTCAACCTCGGCAAGCTGCGCGCCGACGAGAACGCGCTGTGGTCGCTCGGCGCGCACGACGTGTCGGTGATCCTGCGACTGGCGGGCGAGGAGCCGACGGAGGTCTACGCGCACGGCGAGAGCTACATGCGGCCCGGTGTGGAGGACGTCGTCTTCTGCTACCTCCGCTTCCCCTCCGGGCTCGCCGCCCACCTGCACCTGTCGTGGCTCGATCCGCACAAGGAGCGCCGCCTCACGATCGTCGGCTCGCGGCGAATGGCCACCTTCGACGACATGGAGCTCGAGCGCAAGCTCACCGTGTACGACAAGGGCTTCGACCAGGACTTCCAGTCGTACGGCGAGTACATCGCGCGCTCGGGCGACGTCTGGAGCCCGCGGATCTCGAACGAGGAGCCGCTCAGGATCGAGTGCCGGCACTTCGTCGAGTGCATCCAGACCGAGTCGGAGCCGCGCTCGGGCGGGCGCAGCGGCGTGGCGGTGGTGCGGGTGCTCGAGTCGCTCCAGCGCGCGCTCGAGCAGACCTCGCGCAGCGCGCCCGTCTGACCGCGGCGCGCTTAGGGCACTAGGCCGCTCGCGCGGGCGCCACGCCCAGCAGGGCCTCGGCGCGCTGCAGGCGCGCCTGGCAGCTCGTGTACGTGGACGACAGCTCGAGGCGAGTGCGCTCGGCGTTCGTAAGACGGCAGACGACGGCGCCGTGCGATCGCTCGACGGTGGCGAGGCCG
>JAXDHW010000291.1:0-3387 GCA_034664365.1 Thermoleophilaceae bacterium | reverse complement strand
GGCGAGTGTGTGCGAGTGACGCTCGCGCCGCGGGCGGCTGAAGCGCCCGCCGATCCCAGCGCCCCGTACGAGATCGCGTACGAGGACGACCACCTCATGGTCGTGGACAAGCCCGCGGGCGTGGTCGTCCACCCGGCTCCCGGCCACCCGTCGGGCACGCTCGTCGAGGCGCTCCAGGGACGCGCCGCGGGCGGTACCGAGCCGTGGCGGCCGGGCATCGTCCACCGGCTCGACCGCGACACGTCGGGGTTGCTCATCGTGGCCAAGGACGACCGGACGCACCGCGCGCTCCAGGAGATGCTCCGGCGGCGGGAGATCGAGCGCCGCTACCTCGCGCTGGTCGAGGGCAGGCCGGACGCGCGCACCGGCACCATCGACGCCGCCATCGGCCGCGACCGCCGCGACCGGACAGCGCACTCGACCAGCACCGATCGCCCGCGCGCGGCCCGCACCCACTTCGGGATCGAGCGAACGCTCCCGCGGACGACCCTGCTGGGGGTCCGACTCGAGACCGGCCGCACCCACCAGATCCGCGTTCACATGGCCGCGATCGACCATCCGGTGGTGGGCGATGCCCAGTACGGAGGCGGGCCGGCGGGCGCCCGTCTTGGACTTACGCGCCAATTTCTACACGCCGCGAATTTGGGGTTTACCCACCCGATCACAGGGGGACCTATCGCGTGCGAGTCCAAACTACCCGTGGACCTGCTTCGCGCGCTCGAAGCAGCTGCACGGGAGCCAGTCTCCGAAGGGCCAGACGGAGGCTGAAAATAGAGAACGGCAGGGGCGGTCTTCGGGCCGCCCTTCGCCTTTTCTATGCTCCACCTCACCAACCACGACCCCGCTGGACAACGGGGCGCGACCCTGCCCGGCAAGTGAGCCGGGTCCGCGCACCGCCGGCGGGAGCAGCACACAACCACCACAAGGGAGTTCAGTTGAAAGAGGTCGGCATCAAGGACCTGCTCCAGGCCGGCGTGCACTTCGGTCATCAGACCAGGCGCTGGAACCCGAAGATGCGGCGCTACATCTTCGGCGAGCGGGACGGGATCCACATCATCGACCTTCAGAAGACCGAGCGTCTTCTGAAGGAGGCGCAGGACTTCGCCGCCGGCGTGGCCGGACGCGGAGGCACCGTCATGTTCGTGGGCACGAAGAAGCAGGCCCGCGACTCGATCAAGGAGACGGCCGGGGCGGCCGGCATGCCCTACATCGACCTGCGCTGGCTCGGGGGGCTGCTCACCAACTTCCAGACGATCTCGAAGCGCATCAAGCGCCTCCACGATCTCACCGACTGGACAGAGAACGGGACGCTCGACCTGCTGCCGACCCGCGAGCGGATCGCGGCAATGAGCGAGCGCGACAAGCTCGAGATGAACCTCGGCGGCGTGCGCGACCTCCAGCGCCCGCCTGACGCGATCTTCATCGTCGATCTCAAGACCGAGGAGATCGGCGTGCGGGAGGCCGCGCGGCTGAAGATCCCGGTCATCGGCCTGGTCGACACCAACTGCGACCCCGGTCCCGTGGACTACGTGATCCCGGGCAACGACGACGCGATCCGCTCGTGCAAGCTGATCATCGAGGCGCTCGGCGACGTGGTGGCCGAGCAGCACTCGCGCTTCCGCGCCGAGGAGGAGGCAGCCCGCCGCGAGCGTGAGGAGCAGGAGCGGCTCGAGCGTGAGGCGCAGGAGCGCAAGGAGGCCGAGGAGGCCGCGCGCAAGGAGGCCGAGGAGCAGGCAGCGGCGGCCGCGGCTGCGGAGGCCGCGGAGGCGGCTCCAGCGGAGGGAGCTCCCGCGCAAGGGGCGCCGGCACAAGGAGCTCCCGCTCAGGCGCCCGCTCCGGAAGCGACCCCGAATGGCTGACATCTCCGCGAAGGACGTGAAGGCGCTCCGCGACCGCACCGGCGCGGGAATGATGGACTGCAAGAGCGCGCTCCAGGAGGCCGACGGCGACGTCGACAAGGCCGTCGAGATCCTGCGGGTGAAGGGCCAGGCACAGGCCGCGAAGCGCGGCGACCGGCACGCCAGCGAGGGCGTCGTCCAGACCTACATCCACGCGACCGGCAAGATCGGCGCGATGGTGGAGGTCGACTGCGAGACCGACTTCGTGGCCAACACCGACGGCTTCCGCGAGTTCGCGCGGGACGTGGCGCTCCACGTGGCGGCCGCCCGCCCGCTCTACGTGACCGAGGACGAGGTGCCCGACGACGTTCGCCAGGCCGAGCTGCGGATCTTCGAGGAGCAGGCCCAGGACAAGCCCGAGGAGGTGCGTCCCAAGATCGCGGAGGGCCGGCTGCGCAAGTGGCTCGACGAGGTCGTGCTGCTGCGCCAGCCGCACGTGAACGCCGACAAGCACGAGAGCAAGTCGATCGAGGAACTGCGCACCGAGCTCGCGGCCAGGACGGGCGAGAACGTGGTGATCCGCCGCTTCGCGCGCTTCGAGGTGGGCGGGGAGTGACCGAGCCGGCGTTTCGCCGGATCCTGCTCAAGCTTTCGGGCGAGGCGCTCATGGGCCCGCTCGAGTACGGCGCCGATCGCGATCGCATCGCCGCGATCGCCACCCAGATCAAGATCGTGGCGGACCGCGGCGTGGAGGTCGCGGTCGTCGTCGGCGGCGGCAACATCTATCGCGGCCTCAAGGGCGCGGCCGAGGGGATGGACCGCGCCACGGGCGACTACATGGGGATGCTCGCCACCGTGCTCAACGCGCTCGCTCTCCAGGACGCGCTCGAGCGGCTGGGCGCCGTCACGCGCGTGCAGTCCGCGATCGAGGTCTCCGAGGTGGCCGAGCCGTACATCCGCCGCCGCGCGATGCGCCACCTCGAGCGCGGGCGGATCGTGATCTTCGCGGCCGGCACCGGCAACCCGTTCTTCACGACGGACACGGCGGCTGCGCTGCGCGCCCTCGAGATGCACGCCGAGGCCCTGCTGATGGCCAAGAACGGCGTCGAGGGCGTGTACGACGCCGACCCGCGCGAGAAGCCCGACGCGAAGTTCCTGCCCGAGGTCACGCACCGCGAGGCGATCGAGCGCCGGCTCGAGGTCATGGACTCCACGGCGCTCTCGCTGTGCATGGACAACACGCTGCCGATCTACGTCTTCAACATGGACGACGAGGCCAACATCGACCGGATAGTGTGCGGCGAGCGCGTGGGCACGCTCGTCTCGACATGAGCGAAGGGATCATCAAGGACTTCATCGAGGACGCCGGCGACCGGATGCACAAGTCGGTCGACTCGACGCGCCACGAGTTCGGCTCGGTCCGCACGGGCCGTGCCTCGCCGGCCCTCCTGGACCGCGTGGAGGTCGACTACTACGGCGCCGTGACGCCGCTCAAGCAGCTCGCCGGCATCTCGGCCTCGGAGGCCCGGCTGCTCACCGTCACGCCCTA
>JAXDHW010000288.1:0-6422 GCA_034664365.1 Thermoleophilaceae bacterium | reverse complement strand
ACAAGCCGTTTCTCGAGATGACGCTCGGCGAGTGGCAGGGCGTCGTCGACGTCGACCTCACCGGAGCCTTCCTGGCAGCGCAGGCGGCCGCGCGCCGGATGGTCGAGCGGGGCGGGGGCGGCGTGATCGTGAACGTGACCTCGGTGCACGAGCACATCCCGCTTGCGGGCTCGGCGCCGTACACCGCGTCGAAGCACGGGCTCGGCGGCCTGACGAAGGTGATGGCACTCGAGCTCGGCGAGCACGGGATCCGCGTCAACGCCGTGGCGCCTGGGCAGATCGCCACCCGGATGACGGGGCAGGAGGATCAGGAGCCGCGGGAGCTGAGCGTGCCGCTGGGGCGCGCGGGCGACGCACGCGAGGTGGGGGCGCTGATCGCCTGGCTGGCCTCGGACCGCTCGACGTACGTGACCGGCGCCTCGTTCGTGATCGACGGCGGCCTCACGCTGATAGCCGCCGAGCACCAGTAGGGCGATCGCCTCAGTCGCCGGCGGTCAGCTGCCCGCCGAGCGTCGAGACGGCCTCGCGCTCGCGGCTTCGCGCCTCGGCCAGGCGCCGCTCGAGGTCTCGCCGGCGCGTGAAGCGCATCCGCGGCAGCGACTCGAGCGCCGCCTGAAACCGCTCCGCCTCCGTGCGCGCGCTAACGGCCGCACGTGCCTCGATGCTCTCCGGCGATCGCCGCTCGTCCCCTGTCCAGTCGGCCATGACTACCCCTCCTCGATACGTGATCCAGCAGCGGGGAAGGCTACGCCACCGGGGCGATCGCCGGCGCCGCCGGGTGGCGCGACCGCTGTAACCTCGCGCGCCACATGGACGGGAGCGTGAGACTGGACCGCCGCGAGCTGGCCGGCGCCGTGGCGGACATCGGCGTGCTGGTGCCGATCGCGACGGCGCTGATCGTGAGCAACGGCCTCATGGCCACCGCCGTGCTCCTGCCCGCGGGACTGCTCTACGTCGTCGCGGCGCTCACCTACAGGCTCCCGGTGCCGGTCCAGCCGTTGAAGGCGTTCGGGGCGATCGCCATCGCCAAGGGGCTCGGCTCGGACGAGATCGCGGCCGGCGCGCTCCTGATGGGCGTGATCTTCCTCGTGCTCGGGCGCACCGGCCTGATCGACCTGGCGGCGCGTGCGTTCCCGCGCCCGCTCGTGCGCGGCGTGCAGCTCACGGTCGGCCTGCTGTTCCTGAAGATCGCGTGGGGCCTGGTCCACGAGCCGCCGAAGTCGTTCCGGGACCACTCGGCCGACCTCACCACGCTCGCGATCGTCGGCGTGGTCGTGCTGGCGGCGGCCCTGCTGTGGAAGCGCCGGATGGTGGCCCTCGTGCTGCTCGCCGCGGCGCTCGCGGTGGCGCTCGGGCGCGCGGGCGGGGAGCTCGCACTCGGGCCGTCGGGCCTGACGCTGCCGCACCTCGACGGCGCCACGTTCTGGACCGCGTTCACGGTGCTCGTGCTGCCGCAGGTCCCGCTCACGTTCGCCAACTCGTGCATCGGCACGGCCGACGCCGCGCGGACCTACTTCGGCGACCGCGCCGAGCGCGTCCGCCCAGGGCGATTGGCCACCACGCTGGGGCTGGCCAACCTCGTGTCCGGCGCGATCGCCGGCATGCCGGTGTGCCACGGCGCCGGCGGCATGACCGCGCACCGCGCGTTCGGCGCCCGGACGGCGGGCGCGCCGCTGGCCATGGGCGGCGCGCTGATCGTGCTCGCTCTCGGGCTCGGCGCCGGGCTCGCCACTCTGCTCGCCGCCTTCCCGCTGTCGATCCTCGCGGGGATGCTCGCCGCCGCGGGGGTGCTCCACATCGGCCTGCTCCGCGACCTCCAGGGTGCGCGCGCCTGGTCGATGGCGCTCGTCGTGGGCGTGGTGGGGTTCGCCCTCAACCTGTCGATCGCGCTCGCGCTCGGCCTGGCGCTGTGGTGGCTCCCGGTCGGGGCCGTCAAGCTCGGGCGTCTCGTGGCGAGGCCGGCCTGACGCGTGGCGGGACTGAGCTCATCCGGCCCGGAGCGGGAGCCGATCACGGCCGAGGGGCTCAAGGCGCTGCGCGCCGAGCTCGAGCGGCTCGAGACGACGGAGCGCCTCGCGATGGCCACACGGATCAAGGCCGCGCGGGAGCTCGGGGACCTCAAGGAGAACGCCGAGTACCACATCGCCAAGGAGGACCAGGCGCACCTCGAGACGAAGATCAAGCGCATGCGCCAGCGCCTCAGCGCCGCGGTGGTCGTCGAGGCCGACTCGAGCAGCGAGACGTTCGACTTCGGCCGCACGGCAGAGGTGCTCGACGAGGCAACCGACCGCGTGCACACGTGGACGCTCGTGGGCGCGACCGAGGCCGACCTCGCGGCGGGCAAGCTCTCGGCGGAGTCCCCGGTGGGGCAGGCGCTGATCGGGCGGGCGCCGGGCGACACGGTGGAGGTCCAGACCCCGCGTGGGCCGCGCGCCTATCGGATCCAGAAGCTCGTCGCGTAGCGATGGACGAGCGCGCGGCGTTCGTGTACCTGCTCCGCTGCCGCGACCGGACCCTGTATTGCGGCTGGACCTTCGACCTCGAGCGGCGACTCGCCGCGCACCGGGCCGGCACCGGCGCGCGCTACACGCGTGCGCGTCTTCCCGTGGAGGTCGCCGCGGTCTTCGAGCTGCCGGACGCCTCGAGCGCGCGCAGGGAGGAGGCGCGGATCAAGCGCCTCCCGCGCGCCGAGAAGCTGGCGCTGATCAGGCCGTCTTGACGATCAGCACCGAGCAGGGAGCCTTGTGCGAGACGCTGTTGGGCACGCTGCCCAGGATGCGCCGCTCCATGCCCTTGTTGCCCACGATGATCACGTCGGCGTCGTGGTCGGCGGCGATCGCCACCAGCACGTCCGCCGGGTCCCCGTTGCGCGCGTCGCTCGCGTACTTGAGCCCGCGCTCCTTGGCCTCCTCCTCCGCGGCGCGGAGCGTGGAGTCCACGTCCTCGCTCGGGTTGATCGACCACTGGATCTCCTGCGGAGCCTCCTTCTGCTCCTTGCGCAGCCGGTCCTCCGAGACCGGGCTGTAGGCACTCGCGATCACGAGCCGCGCCTGGTAGCGCTCGGCCATGTCCATCGCGAAGTCGACCGCCTTCTTGGCCGTGTCGGAGCCGTCTGTGCCAACGGCGATCGTCTGGACCATCGAATCCCCTCCCTTGCGTGAGCGCCCGGTCCGACATACTCTCGGATCGAGCCAACCGGGAGAGCATAAATGCGCGGCACGACCGTAGTCCAGTTCGTCATCATCCTCGCCGTCGCCGTGGGCCTCGGCTACCTGGTGGTGGACTCCGCCGACAACTGGGCCGACTGGATCGTCTTCGGGGTCATCGTGCTCGCCGCGCTCGGTGGGGCGATCGCCGTCTGGAACCGGCAGTACCCGGCGATGTCCAAGAAGCGCGTCTTCACGCGCGACTCCGACAGCAACTGGTAGCGCGCGCCCGCCGGCGCGCCCCGGACGCCCGCCGCGCACGCGGCTAGGATCAACGGCAGTGGAGGCGCACGTCGCAACGACGCCGGCTGCCGCGGGCGGTCGCCGCCCGCGCGAGCGCCCGTTCTGGCGCGAGGCGGTCGAGCCCTACACCCACCCGAGCGTCCGTCGCAGCGTGATCGACGTCCTCACCGCGGCGGTGCCGTACGTGGTCCTGACCGCCGCGATGTACCTGCTGCTCGACGTCTCCTACCTGCTGGTGCTCGCGCTTGCCGTGCCGGCCGCCGGGTTCCTCGTGCGCACGTTCATCATCTTCCACGACTGCACGCACGGGTCGTTCCTGCCCACCAAGCGGGGCAACACCTGGCTCGGCGTCGTGATGGGGCTGTTCGTCTACTCGCCGTTCCACGCCTGGAAGCACGAGCACGCCGTGCACCACGCAACCTCCGCGGACCTCGATCGCCGCGGTGTCGGCGACGTCGACACCCTGACGGTGGCCGAGTACGCGGCGCTGTCGCGGCCCAGGCGGTTCGAGTACCGCATGATGCGCAACCCGTTCGTGATGCTCGGGCTCGGGCCCCTGTGGGCGATGGCGATCGAGCCGCGCTTCGCGCAGGGCACCGGCCGGCCCGCCGACAAGCGCAGCATCGTCTACACCGACATCGCCCTCGTGGTCCTGGTCGGCGGGCTCATCTGGCTGGTGGGTCTCGGGGCGTTCCTCTCCGTTCAGCTGCCCACGATCACGCTCGCCGGCGCCGGCGGCATCTGGCTCTTCTACGTGCAACACCAGTTCGAGGACGTGTACTGGCAGCGCTCCGAGGACTGGAGCTACGTGGACTCCGCGCTCAAGGGCAGCTCCTACCTCAAGCTGCCCAAGGTGCTCCAGTTCTTCTCCGGCAACATCGGCCTCCACCACGTGCACCATCTGAGCGCGCGCATTCCCAACTACTACCTCCAGCGCGCGCACGAGGAGAACGAGTTCTTCCACGACGTGCCCACGCTGTCGTGGTGGGACGGCGTGAAGACGCTGCGGCTCAAGCTCTACGACGAGCGCAGCGGCCGGCTCGTCACCTGGGCGCAGGCGCGCCGCAGCATGCAGGACGAGGCGTCCTCGGGCGCCGCGGCCACGGCCTAGCCGCGCGTCAATACGCTTGAGCACGTGGTGGACGAGCGCACGGCGCCGGGACAGCAGTCGCTCCAGCTGATCCTCGCGCGGAACCTCATCTCCACGCTGTCGACGCCGGCGATGATCGTGGACACCCACGAGACGGTCGTCTTCTACAACGAGGCGGCGGGGGACTTCCTCGGGATGCGCTACGAGGAGACCGGCAAGATGTCGCTCCACGACTGGCGCGCCGCGATCGGCTCAGCCGGTGGGCCGATCCCGGAGGACCAGCTGCCGATCAGCGTCGCCCTCCGCGAGCGGCGACCGGTGCACATCACCACGGAGGTGCACCCCGACGACGCCGCCGAGCGCAGCATCGAGATGCTCGCGCTTCCCCTGATCGGGACCGAGGACCAGCACGAGGGCGCCGTCGGCGTCTTCTGGCCCCACGTCGGCGACCAGCCCTGACGGTCCGGTGAGGGTCAGGCTCTGGGGTACGCGTGGTTCGGTGCCGGCGCCCGGGCCGGCGACGGCGCGCTACGGCGGGAACACGTCGTGCGTGCAGGTGTCCCTCTCCGACGGGACCACGATCGTGCTCGACGCGGGCACCGGGATCCGGCCGCTCGGGCTGTCGCTCGACCCGGCCGCCGGACCGATCCACATCCTGATCACGCACCTCCACATCGACCACATCCAGGGGCTTCTCTTCTTCGCGCCGTTCTTCGACCCGCGCGCGGACATCACGATCTGGGGGCCGCCGGCGAGCGGCTCGCTCGAGCACCGGATCGGGCGCTACCTGTCGGCGCCGCTCTCGCCGGTCGACGTGCGCGAGCTGCCGGCCGCGCCGGAGTTCAGGACGTGCCCGGCGCCGGTGTGGAACGTCGGCTCGGCCGAGGTGCGGGCGCAGCTCGTGGCACACCGCGGGCCGACGCTCGGCTACCGCGTTGCGGAGGGGGCGTCGACGGTCGCCTACCTGCCGGACCACGAGCCCGCCCTCGGCGGCCGGCTCGAGGGCTACGAGGACGAGTGGATCTCGGGCTTCGCGCTGGCGTCGCGGGCGTCGCTCCTGATCCACGACTGCCAGTACGCGGACGAGGAGTACCCGTCGCACCGCGGCTGGGGGCACTCGGCGGTCTCGGACGCGCTCGACTTCGCGCGGCGGACGGCGGCGCGGCGGACGCTGCTGTTCCACCACGATCCGCTGCACACGGACGAGCGGCTGGACGTGCTCGCGGGGGAGGTCGCTCGGATGTGGGCGGCGCGGGCTGGCGCGGGGGAGGTCTCGCTCGCGGTCGAGGGCAACGAGGTGGAGCTGTGAGCGGCGCGGCTCCGCCCTTCTCGGTCGAGTACCTCGAGGGACCGCTCGTCGAGCCGATGCCGGACGAGTTCTCGCCCTCGAGCGTGCGCCGGGCGATCGTCCTGCTCGCCGCGGTGATCGTGGTGGTTGCGGTCGTCGTCGCGATGCTGCCGGGACTCGGATCGCTGCGCGAGGCGTTCTCGGGCGCGCGGCCCGAGTTGCTCGCTCTCGCCGCCGTGCTCGAGGTCGGGTCGTGCCTGTCCTACGTGCTGGCGTTCCGCGGCGTCTTCTGCCAGCGGATGCGCTGGCTCACGAGCTACGAGATCGGGACGGCGGAGCTGGCCGCCAACTCGCTCCTGTCGGTGGGCGGCGCGGGCGGCCTGGCGCTCGGCGCGTGGATCCTGCGGCGCGGCGGCGTGCCGGCGTCGCAGATCGCGCGGCGCACGGTGGCCTTCTTCCTGATCACCAGCTGCGCGAACGTGCTCGCTTTGATCGTGGCCGGGATAGGGCTGGGTACGGGGGTGCTTCATGGCGCACCGTCTGCCGCGTACGGATTCATCCCCGCCGGCGTTGCGGTGGCCGGGATCGTGCTGGT
>JAXDHW010000281.1:0-2575 GCA_034664365.1 Thermoleophilaceae bacterium | reverse complement strand
TCTCGGAGTCGGAGTCGCGGCGCCAGAACGAGACGTTGGTGCGGTTCGGGAAGAGGTCGCTCGTCTCGATCGGCGGGCCGAGCTCGGCGAGGTCGAGCCGCTGGAGCTCGTCGCCGTCGACCTCGATAGCGCACTGGGGGTTGCCGATCGAGACGTGCTGGAAGCGGAACTCGCGCCCGGCGGTGGTGAGGACGCCCGCCCCGTCGTCGCCGCCCGACGGGAAGTCCTTGGAGCGGAGCTTGGCGCGGCCCATGTCGACCGTGCAGGTGGTGTCGCCCGTGATCCGCGGCCGGATCTCGCCCGCCGCGGTCTGGATCGAGAAGCTGTCGCTGTCGGTCCAGCCGTTGCGCCGGAGGTAGAGGATCGCCTCGCGGGCGCCGTTGCCCGAGAGCTCCGCCTCGGACCCGTCCGGGTTGAAGATCCTGAGGCGGGCAACGAAGCCGCGCTCGTCGGGCTCGGAGAGGAGGAGCACGCCGTCGGAGCCGACGCCCGTGTGAGGCGCGCAGATCAGGCGGACCCGCTCAGGGGTCAGCTCGAAGGGGAGCTCCCGCTCCTCGACGATCACGTAGTCGTTGCCGAGCGCCTGCCACTTCTCGAACCTCATCGGCGCGGCATGTTGTCAGGGACGCGGGTCGCGCCACATCGACCACACCGGCGGCCCCTCCGGGAGCGTCAACTCGCCGGTCACCCGGAAGCCGTGGCGGGCGTAGAAGTCGATGTTGCGCTCCTTCGACGACTCGAGGTACGCCGGGATCTCGTCGCGGTCGCACGTTTCGAGCACGGGTTGGAGGAGTGCGGAGCCGATGCCCTGCCCCTGCGCGGTCGGGTCGGTGCCCAGCACCGCGAGGTAGTAGTGCGGGTCGGCCGGGTGGGCGCGCTCGATCAGCTCCACCCCGCGTACCGCGACTCCCACGCGCCGTCCCAGCGCGGGCAGCAGCGCCAGGCCGATGCGGAGGTCCTCCCACACGCCGAGGCGCCAGCGCTCGGGCAGCGCCCAGATCGCCGCGCCGGTCGTGCCGTCCACGGTGTACGTCTCGCCCTGCGGGAGCAGCTGCCGCAGCCGCATCGCGAAGAAGCGCCGGCTCTGGCCGAGGCGGCGGCCGCTGTCCGGGAAGAACCACGACATCACCGGGTCGTCGTGAAACGAGCGCGCCAGCATCGCGGCCAGCTCCGCGCGCTCACCCGGCTCGGCGGCGCGGACCGCGTGCCGGCGCCCGATCACGCCGCCTCCCGGGCGATCCGCAGCGCCAGGTCGCGCGGGGAGCGGCCGGTGGCGTCGAGCAGCGTGACACCCCGGAGCTTGCGCATCCACGTCAGCTGCCTGCGCGCGTACTGGCGGGTGCGGCGCCTCATCGCCTCCACGTCCCCGCGCAGCAGCTCCTCGAACCCGAGCGCGGCGCGCGCGGTGCGCGATGCACCGGCGTCCTCGGCCCGCCGCGCCTCCTCGGCGCCCCCGGCCGCGACGATCGCGTCGGCGCGTGCGTCGATGCGCGCGTAGAGCGCCTCGCGCTCCATAGTCAGGCCGAAGAGCCGGGTGGGCAGCCGCGTGTCCTCGGCCCAGAGCTCGGATTCCCCGGTCGCCGGCGGCTCGGCCCCGAGCTCGAGCAGCTCCAGCGAGCGGACGATCCGCGTCCGGTCGGTCGGCTCGATCGCCGCGGCGGCGGCCGGGGCCCGGATCCGAAGCTCCTCGTGGAGCGACGCCGGCCCGCGCGCCGCCACCGCCTCCTCGAGCCGCGTCCGCAGCTCCGGCGGCGGTGGGGGTGCCAGCGAGAGCGAAGTGAGGGCCGCTCGCAGGTAGAGCCCCGTGCCGCCCACGACGATCGGACGCCGCCCGTCGCTCCGTGCGCGGTCGATCTCCGCGTGAGCGAGCGGCATGAAGCGGCCGACCGAGAAGGTTTCGCTCGGGTCGAGGAAGCCGATCAACCGGTGCTCGAGGCGCGACCGCTCTGCCGCCGTGGCCGCTCCGGTCAGCGTCTCGAGCCCGCGGTAGACCTGCAGCGCGTCCGCGGAGATCGCGACCGGGTCCTCGCCGCGCTCGCGCAGAAGATCGGCAAGCTCCACCGCCACGGCCGTCTTGCCGACGCCGGTCGGCCCGAAGAGTGCGATTACGGGCGCCGCCTCGGCGCCACTCACGCGAGCCGCGCCAGCAGCCGCTCCTCGCCCGCGAGCGTGGTGCTCGTGGCGGACTCGATCCGCACCCGGGTGAGCTCCCCCGCCTGCGCGGCGCCATGGAAGTTGACCGTCTTGTTGTGCCGGGTCCGGCCGCGCAGCTTGTCCGGGTCGGTGCGCGACGGGCCCTCGACCAGCACCTCCATCTCGCGGCCCACGAAGCGCTGCGCGCGCTCGGTGGCGCGCCGCTGCACGGCCTCCACCAGGCGCTCCATCCGCTCGCGCTTGACCTCGTGCGGGACCTGGTCGCCGTAGTCCGCCGCGAGGGTCCCGCGCCGAGGGGAGAAGATGAACGTGAAAGCCGAGTCGTAGCCCACGCGCTCGACCACGTCGAGGGTGTCCTCGAAGTCGCCGTCGGTCTCACCCGGGAAGCCCACGATGATGTCGGTGGTGAGCGCCACGTCGG